>JAYVJQ010000282.1:0-8542 GCA_043769055.1 Allobrachymonas sp. | reverse complement strand
CGCGGGCTGCTCATGGTGTGCACCACGATGCTGGGCTTTGGCAGCTTGCGCTATGTGCCGGTGGCTGATTTCACCGCGATTGTGATGCTCACGCCGCTGTTGGTCACACTGCTATCTGCTTGGCTGCTGCGCGAAAAAGTCTCTGCGCTGCGCTGGGCTCTGGCAGCGGGCGGTTTTGCAGGTGTGCTCATCATCATTCGGCCCGGCTCGCATGCGTTCGAATCTGCGTATTTGCTGGTGTTGCTGCTGGCGGTCGTGGGCGCGGCGTTTCAGGTGCTCACGGCGTGGATGCTGCGCACAGAAAGCTCCTCGCAAACGCATTTGGCCAGTGGCGTGATTGGTTTTCTGGTGATGAGCGCGGCCCTGCCCTTTTTCTGGCAAGCGCTGCCTGCGCGCATTTGGGGCTTGATGCTGATCGTGGGCTTGGCCGCATCCACTGGGCATTTGCTGCTGGTGATGGCGCTCAAAAAAGCCAATGCCTCGGTGATCACACCGTTTATTTACACCCAGCTGGGCTTTGCCGTGATGGGCGGCTGGCTCATGTTTGGCCGCGTGCCCGATGGCTGGAGCTTGGCTGGCATGGCCGTGATTGCTGTGTGCGGCATTGTGAATGCTTGGCTCTCGATGCGTGAAAATCGTGTGCTCACCACCACGGTTGCAAGTTAAATGGCTCAGTATTTCGAGATTCACCCAGCCAACCCGCAAGAGCGCCTGCTGCGCCAAGCGGCGGCTCTGCTGCAAGGCGGCGGGATTGCCGCTGTGCCCACCGATTCGAGCTATGCGCTGGTTTGCCACTTGAACGACAAACCCGCCGCCGACAAGCTGCGCCAGATTCGCGGCGTGGACGATAAACACCACCTCACCCTGCTGTGCCGCGATTTGAAAGAGCTGGCAACGTATGCGCGGGTCGATAACGCCCAATACCGCCTGCTCAAAGCCGCCACGCCCGGCGCTTACACCTTCATTTTGCAAGCCACCAAAGAAGTGCCGCGCCGCCTCTCCCACCCCAAGCGCCAAACGATTGGCCTGCGCGTGCCTGAGCACCACACTTTGCAAACCTTGCTGGAGCTGCTCGGTGAGCCGCTCCTTGCCACCACCTTGATTCCACCGGGTGAGACTTCAGCCTTGTATGACCCGCAAGACATCCGCGAGCGCTACGAAAAACTGATCGCCTGTGTGATCGATGCAGGCGCCTGCGCCAGCGAGCCGACCACAGTGGTGGATTTAACCGGTGACAGCCCCGAAATTGTGCGCTTGGGGCGGGGAGATCCCTCGAACTTGGGGTTGTGAATTGAGAGATTGCGCAGGGTTCTCTGCGACAATCAGAAGATGAATTTCTTCGATTCGGTTATTTACATACTCATTGCAGCCCTCAGTGCGGTGCTTGCGGTGACCGTTCACGAGGCGGCTCATGGGTATGCCGCAAAAAGATTGGGCGATACCACTGCATATATCCTTGGAAGGGTCACTCTGAACCCGATTAAGCATATTGATCCAATCGGCACAATTCTGTTGCCTGGAATTTTTATCTTGAGTAGCCTTGCGCTTGGCACAAGTTTGATGTTTTTTGGTTACGCAAAACCTGTGCCCATCAATCCACGCAATTTTCGGCAGTACAAGCGCGACATGAATATTGCGGTGGCTGCTGGCCCTCTGTCAAATTTAGTGATGGCATTCATTTGGGCTGTTATCGCTGTTGTCGTGCTGGCTCTTCTTGGACAAAACGATTTTGCCTCCTCCATTGCCCGTGGTCTGAATTTTGCAATCACAATCAACTTGATCATGTTCGCATTCAATTTGCTGCCCATTCCTCCGCTGGATGGTGGTCGCATCATGACCAATCTTCTTCCTTACCCCTACTCGCAACACTTGGCCAGTATTGAGCCGTATGGTTTTTTCATCGTCATTGGCTTGATTTTCTTAAAGTTTGCAGAAGTATGGATAACCTGGATTACTTGGCCTGCCTCAGTCTTGATCAACATCCTCATCTCTCCGCTGCGAACAATTTTTAGTTGAAATTCATGACAGAAAAAAAACGCGTCCTCTCCGGCATGCGCCCCACCGGTGCCCTGCACCTCGGCCATTACCACGGCGCTTTGAAAAACTGGGTGCGCCTGCAAAGCGAGATGGAGTGCTTCTATTTCGTGGCCGATTGGCATGCCCTCACCACCCACTATGAAAACCCCGAAGTGATTGAAGCCTCGGTGTATGAAATGGTGATCGATTGGCTGGCTACGGGCATCGACCCCGAGCAATGCACGCTCTTTTTGCAAAGCCGCCTGCCCGAGCATGCCGAGCTATTTACCCTGCTTGCCATGGGCACGCCGATTTCTTGGCTCGAGCGCATTCCCACGTATAAAGACCAGCAACAGCAGTTGAAAGAAAAAGATCTCTCTACCTACGGCTTCTTGGGCTACCCGCTGCTGCAAGCCGCTGATATTTTGATCTACAAAGCGCATTACGTGCCCGTGGGCGAAGACCAAGCCAGCCACGTGGAGCTGACGCGCGAGGCCGCTCGCCGCTTCAACGATCTCTATGGCCGCCGCAAAACAGATGACGCAAAAATCGCCGCCCTGCTCGATAGCCTGCCCAAGGAAGATGCGCGCTACATCAAAAGCATGGCTAAAAAGCGCACCGAGCAAGGCGATGACACCGTACTGACCAAACTGCCCGGCTTCCTTGCCAAGTTTGAACGCATGAGCGCAGACGACAAAGCCCTGCTCACCTCGCTGGTCTCTGGCAAAGGCAAAGTCGTACTGATCGAGCCCGATGTGCTGCTCACCAAGTCAAGCAAGCTGCCCGGCCTTGATGGCCGCAAAATGAGCAAAAGCTACGGCAATGCGATTGGCATCCGCGAAGATGCGGCCAGCATCACCAAAAAAGTGCGCGAGATGCCCACCGATCCTGCGCGCGTCAAACTCAGCGACAAAGGCGACCCTGCCAAATGCCCCGTGTGGCAGTTTCACCTCGTCTATTCCGATGAGACACGCAAACAATGGGTGACCGAAGGCTGCACCACGGCAGGTATCGGGTGTATAGAATGCAAGAAAACGGTCAGTGATGCGATTTTGGCTGAGCAACAACCCATGCTAGAGCGTGCCAAGCCTTACGTTGCAAACCCGGCTTGGGTACGGGAAATTGTAGATACGGGTTGCAAACGGGCGCAAAGCGTTGCGCAGATCACCATGGTTGAGGTACGCAAAGCGATGGGGTTGAATTATTGAGCTGCCTCCAAGTAGTAAAAGGATAAGCATGAAGATTTATGTTGTTGACGACCATCCGCTCATGCGTGAAGCGGTGGTGATGCTGTTTCGCCGCATCGCGCCCGAGGCCATGATCGTTGAGCTAGATCGACTAGCGCCTTTGCTGTCCAAAGTGCAGGAGTTTGGCGAGCCTGATTTGCTTTGCCTTGATTTGAAGCTGCCCGATACGCATGGCGTGTCCGGGGTGCGCGAGATGCGTTCGCATTTTCCTAATTTGCCTATCGTGGTCTTGTCGGCATCTCCTGCCGCCGACTTCGAAGAGCTGAGCTTAGATGCAGGTGCTGATTTGTATTTGGAGAAGTCCTCTGGTGCAACACATTTGACACAGGCTCTGCGCGCCTTGGTGCATCCTGAAATCGATTCTCTTGACAGTCGCTTGCCAATGGGCGAGAAGCTTTCTCGCCGTCAAAAGGAGTTGCTGAAGTTACTCGATCGAGGCTTGAGCAACCGTGATTTGGCCGAACAGATGGAGATCAGTGAGCACACGGTCAAGGTGCATTTGTGGCGATTGTTTCGCCGCATCGATGTGAAAAATCGCTCTCAAGCAGTTCACTGGGCGCGGTCTCGCGGCATGATTTGATCGTAAATTTGCCGAGCTTGTTCCAGCGGCATGGGCTCACTGCCATCATGGATAGCCGCTTGATCTAGAACAATTTCGACTCTTCCACGCGTTCCCTTGCCCAATTGCGAGCGTATCGTCACCACATGGCCAAGCAATCTGCACAGACGCTGAATGATGGTCAACCCCAAACCAAAGCTGTCAGCAGTGCCCTCGTGCACCGGTGCACGATAAAACTCTTTGAATACATGGGGAAGATGTTCGGGCGCAATGCCTACGCCACTGTCGGTGACCTCCAGCCACAGCTTGTTGCCCACAATGCGTGCCGTGATCATCACGCCACCGCGCTCCGTGTAGCGAATCGCATTCGCCAGCAAATTGGCGGTAATGCGGCGCAGCAATACAGCATCGCTGCGAACAGTTGCGCAGACTGGCTGAGCGCGCAGGTACAAGCCTTTTTGGTCGGCAGCTGGCGCAAACTGCACGGCCATCTCATCGATCAATTGCTCAATGCTGACATCGCTGATATTCACTTTGATCGCACCAGCCTCAATCCTCGCAAAGTCAAACAGACTGTTGAACAAGCTGTTAACTGAGTCCGTAGCCGCCAGGATTTTGGGAATCACACTACTGGCCAGTTCAGGCTCATTGCGCAGCCAATCTGCATAAAACGCCAGCGCATGCACTGGCTGGCGCAAATCATGTGCGGCGCTGGCCAATAAATTGTTTTTCACCTGTACCGCCTCAGTAGCAGCCTGAGTTTGCTGACGTAGCGAACGAATCAATTGCTCATTGCCAAACTGCGCACTGTAGCTGGAGTGCTGAAGTCGATGCAGGTATTGCCCCAAATACACCATCAGAACCCAGCACAGCAGCACCAGCATGAACAAAATAATTGATTCACGGCTGGGTGGCATCGGTATCTGAGCAAGCCAGTTGCCCACAATCGCCAACGTAATCGTACCAGCCAGTGCATGAGAGAACGCGCGCTGGCATTGCAAGTTAGCCGACATTAACGATGCGCCAATCGCCCCCATCCCCACCAAAATCATCAGGCATAGGGATTCTGTCGCAACAGGTGTTTTTTGGTAATACAGAAAAACTGGCGCAGCCAGCATGATCGCAATTCCTGGCCAGCTCCAGCCATAGCGCTTGAAAAAACCAGTCACATCTGCTGCTTGCTGCTGCGCCTCTTGAGCTTGGATCATTCGCTCAAATTCACGTACCAAATACCAGTGAAACCCCATGAAAAAGACGCAAGCCAGCGTCCATGCGCCTAATGCTGCTGAATTGATATGGCCCACCAGCAAAGCACCAGTCAGCGCAATGACTACACTTGCAGACCGCAAACTCACGCGTGCGTTGTGCATGAAATCTCGCGCTAAGCGCTCTTGCACCCAGGTGTCGTGCGCATCCATGTGCGGCTCTTCGTGCACGGCAGCCACGTAATAATCTACAAATTGGGAATCAGCTTGCATAGTGAGAATGTAGCACCCGGATTGTGTTGATCGAACCAACAGGTTCTTCATACACTACCCTGTCCGCCAGAAATAAAAAAAAGCACCTCAACGGTGCTTTTTTTATTTCTGGCGGAGAGGGCGGGATTCGAACCCGCGGAAAGTTTGACCCTTCGCACGCTTTCCAGGCGTGTGACTTAAACCGCTCATCCACCTCTCCTGTAAGGGGTACGGAAATCAGCATGTATTGTAATCGACTCGGGGCATGCTCCTGTGCGATGGTGCATGGCGAGCAGAGATAATGCAGATTCGTTTGTTAAAAATCAAAGGAAATTCGATGCCTCGTGTGTATAACTTCAGCGCTGGCCCGGCTATGTTGCCGCAAGAGGTACTGCGCCAAGCGGCCGATGAGATGCTCGATTGGCAGGGCAGCGGCATGAGCGTGATGGAGATGAGCCACCGGGGGCCAGAGTTTATTGGGATTTATGAACGCGCTGTGGCGGATTTGCGCGAATTGCTGGCGATTCCGGCGAATTACAAGGTGGTTTTCTTGCAAGGTGGTGGCTTGGGCGAGAACGCGATTGTGCCGATGAACATGCTGCGCGGCAAAAGTGAGATTGATTTTGTGGTGACGGGCACTTGGAGCGAGAAATCAGCGCAAGAAGCAGCGAAATTTGCCAAGGTGAATATTGCGGCATCGGCCAAATTTTCAGGATTCACGCATATTCCTGATGCGAGCACTTGGAAGCTCAGCAAGGATGCGGCTTACCTGCACATCTGCCAAAACGAAACGATTGATGGCGTGGAGTTCCAAGGATCGCCTGGCATTGGGGATCAGTTGCTGGTGAGCGATGTGTCGTCGATGATTCTCTCGCGGCCCATGGATGTATCCAAATACGGTCTGATCTTTGGCGGAGCGCAGAAAAATATTGGCCCGGCGGGCCTCACGATTGTGATCGTGCGCGAGGATTTGCTGGGCGGCGCTGTTCCCTACACGCCCGATGTGTTCAATTACGCGGTGCAAGGCAATGCAGATTCGATGTACAACACACCGCCAACTTACGGGATTTACATTGCGGGGCTGGTGTTTGAATGGCTGAAAAAGCGCGGTGGGCTTGCGACAATGGAAGCACAAAACATTGCCAAGGCACAACTACTCTACGCCGCTTTGGATGCTTCGAGCTTTTACTCCACTAAAGTACAAGCAGCCTTCCGCTCGCGCATGAATGTGCCATTTTTCTTGCCTGACGACAAACTCTATGCACCGTTTCTGTGTGGCGCAGATGCGCGTGGGCTCCTGCAACTCAAAGGCCATCGCAGCGTAGGCGGCCTGCGGGCGAGTATTTACAACGCGATGCCGCTTGAGGGCGTGCAAGCGCTAGTGAGCTATCTCGCAGAATTTGAGAAATCGCATGGCTGAAGCAACTGTGAAAACTCCACACCGCACCCGCATCAAAATCTGCGGCCTCACGCGCGAGGCCGATGTGGATGCTGCGGTGCAAGCGGGCGCAGATGCAATTGGCTTTGTGCTTTATGAAAAGAGCCCGCGCGCCGTGAGCTTAGCCCGAGCCATTGAATTGGCGCAGCGTTTGCCCGTTTTTGTGACGCCCGTGCTCTTGTTGGTCAATCAGGATACTCCTGATTTAATAGCACTCCGCGTAGATTCTATGCCGGCTACCCCTCGATTTCTCTTACAATTTCATGGTGATGAGAGCCCGGAGCACTGCGAGGCAGCGCATATACCCTACCTGCGCGCAGCCCGCATTCCGCGCGGTGGCGAGGCGGGCTTTGACTTGGTAAAATTCAGCCAAGACTACCGCTTGGCCCAAGCCATCCTCGTGGATGCGCATGTTGAAGGCTTTGGCGGTGGTGGCAAGACTTTTGATTGGACAGCAATTCCGTGGTCACATCCACAACTAAACGCAAGCTCTCGGATCGTTTTGTCTGGTGGGCTCTCACCAGCAAACGTGGCCGGGGCCATTGAGCGCGTGCGGCCTTGGGCCGTGGATGTAAGTTCGGGCGTTGAGATGAGCGCTCCCGATGGCGGGACGCTCAAAGGACTCAAAAGCTCGGAAAAGATCAATCAGTTCATCGCAGCGGTACGCCAAGCTGATGAACATCTTGCAAAGTCTTAAACCGTGAAACCTTATTCATACCCGGATGCTGGTATCTACAACTTTCCTGACGAAAAGGGACATTTCGGCAAATACGGCGGTAATTTCGTCTCTGAAACTCTTTCTCACGCGATTGAAGAGCTGAAAGAGGCTTATGCGCATTACCAAAACGATCCTGAATTCATCCACGAATTCAACTACGAGCTGGCGCACTTCGTGGGTCGCCCTTCCCCGATTTACCACGCAGCTCGCATGAGCCGCGAGATGGGCGGCGCGCAGATTTATTTGAAGCGCGAAGATTTGAACCACACGGGCGCACACAAAATCAACAACACCATTGGCCAAGCCCTGCTTGCCAAGCGCATGGGCAAGCCGCGAGTGATTGCCGAGACGGGCGCTGGCCAGCACGGCGTGGCCACGGCCACCATCTGCGCACGCTACGGGCTCGAATGCGTGGTGTACATGGGCAGCGTGGATGTGAAGCGCCAATCGCCCAACGTGTACCGCATGAAACTCTTGGGTGCGACCGTGATTCCTGTGGAGTCTGGCAGCAAAACGCTCAAAGATGCGCTCAATGAAGCCATGCGCGATTGGGTGGCGAATGTGGACAACACCTTCTACATTATTGGCACGGTAGCCGGGCCGCATCCGTATCCGATGATGGTGCGCGATTTTCAGAGCATCATTGGCAAAGAGTGCATTGAGCAAATGCCTATGCACTTGGGCAGCCCTCATGACAACAGCAAGCAGCCTGATGCAGTGATTGCCTGCGTGGGCGGCGGCAGCAATGCGATGGGGATTTTTCACCCCTACATCCCGTTTGAAAACACGCGCTTGATCGGTGTGGAAGCCGCTGGAGAGGGCTTGGACAGTGGCAAACACAGCGCCTCCATCCAGCGCGGCCAACCCGGTGTGTTGCACGGCAATCGCACCTATGTGCTGCAAGATGACAATGGCCAGATCATTGAAACGCATTCCATCAGCGCGGGCCTCGACTACCCCGGCGTAGGCCCTGAGCATGCGTGGCTGTCTGACACGAAGCGTGCTGAGTATGTGGGCATCACCGACAAAGAGGCGCTCGATGCGTTTCACTACCTGTGTCGCACCGAAGGCATCATTGCCGCACTCGAATCGAGCCATGCTGTGGCG
>JAYVJQ010000281.1:0-3157 GCA_043769055.1 Allobrachymonas sp. | reverse complement strand
GGCGTGCATGCAAGCCAACGCATCAACAACAGTTTTGCTTTGGTGGAAGTGCCTGGTTATCCCAATGTGCCGATTCTTGTGGGCGGACAGCGCAAAGGCAGCACAGATGCCAACGGCCAATTGCTGGTGCCACGCTTGTCGCCTTATCAGCTCAATAGCATTCAGCTAGACCCGAATGCCTTGCCCATCAGTGCAGAGCTTGAATCCATTGAGGCGCAAGTCACTCCCGCTTGGCGCAGTGGTGCGCTCGCTAAGTTTTCTGTGCGCGGCGGACGCGCCGCTGTGCTGAGTATCAAGCTAGAAGACGGCGCGGATGTGCCCGCTGGCGCTGTGCTGAAAATTGACAATGACGATCAAGAGTTTTATGTGGCCAACCGGGGCTTGGGGTACGTCACAGGTTTGTCTGATCAAACCAATCTCGCAACGCTGACATGGAAGGAGCAGTCTTGTCGGCTAGAGATTGTGTTGCCAGCCGCTTCTCGGGATGAAATTGCGAGGGCAGGGCCCTTGGTGTGCAGAGGAGTGAGCAAATGAAAACCAAAGCCGCGAAGACGACGTATCGTAGGTTGACACCTATTGCAGCAGCCTTCCTATTCGCGTCGGCTGCAAGCAGTAGCTTTGCAGCGATCACGTGTACAGCAGCCTCTGCAAGCTTCTCGAATTTTGCCTATGTGGCAAGTACGAATAACGCAAGCCCAGGCCAGTCTGGTGCGAACAATGTGGTGAGCAATAGCGTTTCATTTAACTGCACGCGAACCACAACCACGCCCAATACTGTGGCATTTGGTGTGACCAACGGACTATTTAATGCTGGAGGTAACAGAGCAAGACTTGCTGGCACACCTAACCGCCATGTCGCATACAACACCTTCAAAGATGCTGGGTGCACTGCTCCTTTGGACGATGGCAATACGGGTGGCCGCATCACAACAACCTTGGTAGGGCCACTCAACACGCCAGAAACGGTTAACTTGCAGTTTTTTACCTGCGTAACTGCAGCGCAAGCACTAACGTCTTTTCCGGCAGGTGTTTATATCGACACAGCGAACATGAACATTCGCTACACGGGAGGCGCGGCAATTGATCATACGACCCCGCTATCAGTCAACATCAACGCGCCGGCGATTTGCGGCATCAGTGGCTTACCCGCCACGAATACGATCAATTTCAGCTATACCGCATTTCAAAATCTTGCTGCCTTTCAGTTTGCTTCTTTCAATGCCAATTGCACCGATCTACTGCCCTACAGTATGGCTGTGAGCCCCATTTCAGGGGTGGTGGGTGGCCTGAACTATCAGCTTGGGTTATCCACTGGCTCGCAAGGCAGCTCAGGTAGCTTGGGCCCTACGTCACTCAGCGATGTTGGCGGTAGTTTGGGCACTAAAGTTCATTTCATCAATGCGGCGATGCAAGCTGGTCAAGCGGGTCAAGTAGGCGCACCGCTGAGCAGTGCCCATACGCTGACGATCACGTATTGAGCCGGCAGTCTGGCTCGAAAGTCACTACGGCCACTGCTTATTCATTGCGTTGGCGCGAATCTGCCTTAGCAAACACCTGGCTCGCCGCCCTGAGCACCTGCTCGCGCAACCAACGGTGCGCGTGATGCTCGGTATTGCGGTGATGCCACAGGCTGTCCACATGCACCAAGGGCATGGCAAATGGCAGCTCGCGCATCACCAGCTCATTCGAGGTATCGGCCACGCGCACAAAATGACGCGGCAGCACGGTGAGCAAATCGGAGCGGCTGACCACGCGGCCTGCGGTGAAAAATTGGTTGACGGTGAGCACGATGCGGCGTTGGCGCGACAGGCTGGCCAGCGCTTCATCCACAAAGCCAAAAGGGCGGCCCGAAAAGCTCACCAGCAAATGATGCGCTGCGCAAAATTGATCCAAGCTGAGCTTGGGCTTCTTGGCCAGCGGGTGGCCCTTGCGCATGACGCACACATACTGCCCATCGTACAAGCGGTCGTGCGCAAACGCTGCGCCTTGGCTGCCCAAGATCTGCCCCGCCTGAGCTTGCGCGGTGAGATCGGCCAGCACGGCAGGAAAATGGCCCACGGCCAGATCCATCTGCCCATCAGAGAGCAAATGGCGCGGATCGCGCGTGACCAAGGGCAGCACGCGCATAGAGATGCCCGGCGCTTGCGTCTCGATCGTCTCCACCAAGCTGGGCATCAGCTCGGCGGCAGTGGCATCTGCCATGGCCAAAATAAAGGTGGTGTCGGATTGCGCGGCATCAAAATCGCCGGGAATAAGCGATTGCTCCAAGCTGTGCAGCGCCGCGCGCACAGTGGGCCACAGCGCGAGCGCGCGCGGCGTGGGCTCCACGCCAAAGCCCGAGCGCTGCACCAGATCGTCTTGCAGGGCATCGCGCAGGCGCTTCATGGCATTGCTCACTGCCGGCTGCGTCATGGCCAGCTGGCGCGCCGCGCGCGTGAGGCTGCGCTCGGTGAGCACCACATCGAGCACACGCAGCAGGTTCAGATCGAGGGTGCGGAAGTTCAGGGCGGGGTGGTGCATGGTTTTGAGATGTGATCGCTGTTATCTATCATTTTTATGAATATTATGAATCATATTTATAAAGTGGACATTGATCAGTATAAACCCTAGTATTGAGGCATCTCCTCAGCCGCTGTGACTGAGAGATTGTTTGAAGGAGAACCGCCATGAGCAAATTTGTACATCTTGATCACCCTGCCCACCATGTGGGTGCTGAGCGCCTCGAAAACGCCGTTTCCTATCTGAAAACCCGCCGCTTTCGCTTGGACAGCTCGCGCGGTTTGGCCAGTTTGCTCCTCGCTGCCATGGTGGCGGCACTCTTAGTGGTGGCCAATCAAGTGATTGAGACCATTACCGATGGCCATTTGTTTGCGGCATGGATTGTCCTGTGGGCTGTGGGCTTTGCTGCCATGGCTTTGTTGGCCGAGCCTGCCAGTCAGTTGTTTCGCAAGCTGCGCGGCCCTTGGGCCGCTTGGCGTGCGGAGCGCCGTGCTGCGGCTGAGGATGAGAAACTGTGGGATTTGGCCTTGCATGATGAGCGTGTCATGTCAGATATTCGGGCGGCAATGTCGCGTGCTTGATCAAAAGCGCCCCAAAAAGGCGCAAAACCGCGACCAGCCCTTATAAAACATGCGCAATACGCTCATGTTTTGATAGT
>JAYVJQ010000280.1:0-3730 GCA_043769055.1 Allobrachymonas sp. | reverse complement strand
CCCAAAGCGCGCGCTCGCATCCTGCGCCAGTAGCGGCATGCGCTCACTCGCCACCCGCAGCCGCGCCCGCACATTGAGCTGCGCATCCAGCTCAATTTGGTCCACATCGCCAATCTTGAAACCCTTCAGCCGCACCGGCGTGCCAATCTGCACCCCGCTGGCCCCGGGCAGCTCCACAAAGATATAAGTCATCGGCGTGAACCAACCCTGCCGCCAAGCCGAGAGCCCCATCAGCACCAAGGCCGAGACCAGCGCCAAGATCAACCAAAACCGCCCCGGATTCTTCCGCGCCACCTCGGCCATGTCATGGTCAAGCAAAGCCGCAATCTCGCCTTCAATGGCCTGCGGCAGTGGGGTCGATTCCTTGGGAGTGCTCATGGGTGCAGCATAACGCAAGTGCGCTGCGTTCGCAGGTGATAAAAGCAGCTTTGTGCAAAGCGATTTAGTCTAGTTGTGGCTCCTATTTACATAGCACTCTGCGCAGATCTCATGCTGGCTACAAAGCAAAAAAGCTTCAAACAGAAGCCTTTTTGCATGAAGAGTCAACACACATCTACTTGAACACGCCGAACACTTTTTTCAAAATATCACTGCCCGTACCGACCGGGTCTTTGCGGATTTTTTTCTCTTCCTCGCCGATCATGGTGTAGAGGCCATCGAGTGATTTGCCGGTCACGTATTGCTGGATGTTGGCATCTTCTTTTTTTACCAAACCCATCCCCTCGGCCTTGCCTGCAACTGCGTTGTACTTTTGCGCCAGGCCGACTTTTTCTGTGGCTTTGGTGACGATGGGCAGGAATTTGCCGGCCAGTGGCGAGCGGGTTTTTTCGGCGAAGAAGGTGGTGACTGATGTGTCGCCGCCTTTCAAGATATTTTTTGCATCGGTGACGTTCATGCCTTTGACAGCGGAGACGAGCAAATCTTTGGCAAAGGGCACGGCTTGCTCGGCACCTCGGTTCATGGCGGTGATCAGTTCGTCAACTTTTTTGCCCTGGCCGAGCTGCTTCATCAGCTTTCCAGCATCATTGAGGAACCCTGGCAGCGCAATGCGCACTAAGTTATTGAGCAAGAAGCCATCTTGCTTACCGAGAATGCCCACGGCGGAAAGAGCGCCGCGTTCCAGCGCGGTTTTCAGGCCTGCGCTGGCATCTTTGTCAGTCAGGTCGCCCAGCGACAGGGCATGGGCTTGTTGGTAGGCGGCCAAAATGCACAGGCCGAGCGCTGATGTGCCGGCTTGGTTAAACTCGCGTCGTTTCATGTGAATTCTCCTCTTGGATTGATAAAAATGCATCTTGCCCCAGTTTCGCGCCGTTTGGCAACTGCTGCTGTGTTCAACGGCGTGGCGCTGGGCGGGTTGACCCTAGCCGCAGGCGCGATGTCGCTTTCTGGCTGCAAACCTGTGGCAGATTTCACGGGCGCAGCACCCGCGTCCACCATGATCTTGCTCGATGGCAAGCCTTTCACCACGGAGCAGATGAAAGGCAAGGTCACGCTGGTGAATTTTTGGGCAACCAGCTGCACCACCTGCGTGGCCGAAATGCCTGAGATCATTGCGACTTACAAAAAATTCGCCCCACAAGGATTCGATACCGTGGCCGTGGCCATGAGCTACGACCCGCCGGCATTTGTCGTGAATTTCGCTGAGACCCGCAAACTGCCCTTCAAAGTAGCGATTGACAACACCGGCGCCGTGGCCAAAGCTTGGGGCGATGTGAAGCTCACGCCGACCACATATTTGGTGAATAAAAAAGGCGAGATTGTGAAGCGCTATGTGGGCACGCCCGACTTTGCGGCAATGCAGGCGCTGATTGGGCAATTGCTGGCTGAGAAGGCCTGAAGACAAAAACAGCCGGACGCAGAAGACACAAAAGTTACGCAGAAAAAATACCAAAAAAAGACAGCCGATGTTGTTGGTTTTTTGATTGCGCTTGATTCGCGAGACGCAATCTTTTGCTTTGGTATTTTTTTGCGTCTTTTGCGTAACCTTCGCGTCTTCTGCGTCCGGCTGTTCGGTATTTGATTTTCAACCGTCGCTTAGACAAAAAAATACCCACAAGCCGAAACCTGCGGGTAGAAACAGCCATTGAGGGCTGTCGAGGAGGGAACTAACGGAAAACTTTTACTGGGCGCGGAATTCGTCGTGGCAGGTTTTGCAGTTGCCGGCATACGCTCCGAAAGCGGCCTTGATTTGATCGAGGTTGCCGGATTTGGCAGCAACAGACAGTGCAGTCGCATCAGCAGAGAGCTTGTCGCTGTTGGTTTTGAATTTGGCTGCATCGGTCCAGATATTGGCCTTGGCTTTGCCGCCTTCGGTGCCTGCGCCGAAGCCTTGCCACGGCAGGCGCGCCATGGTGGCAATGATGTCGGCATTGTCTTGCGCCACGCGGGCATCAAAAGGCACGCGGCCATTGACCATCGCGCCCAAACGGCCGGTGTGCGCGCCCATGACGGACAGGGCGCTTTGGCGGTATTTGATGGCATCTTCTGGCTTGGCAAACTGGGCTTGGGCCGAAAAACTGGCCAGCAGAGCTGCTGAGGCTGCAATGAGAGCAATGCGAGATTTCATGAACGGGGCTCCTGTAAAAAATGAATTGTGAAGAAGAGAGCATAGCCACGAATCAAAGTTCCAAACAGAGGCACTAGGGAATTCCCCAGCAGAAAGCAGCGGCAAATTGATTGCAGACACAAGCTTGTTCACAAAGCGCCTCCAAAACGGCACAATTGGCGTAGATTCAACATGACATCCAACGGAGAGCCTATGGTCAGCATGCATCGCGTTCGTATTTGGGATTTGCCCACCCGCCTATTTCACTGGGCTTTGTTCGTGTGTGTGGTGGGCTTGATCATCACGGGCAATGTGGGCGGCGCGTTGATGCCTTGGCATTTCAGGCTGGGGTATTGCGTGATGACTCTGCTCTTGTTTCGCATCATCTGGGGTTTTGTGGGCGGCAAATGGTCGCGCTTTGCATCGTTCATCTACGCGCCCAGCACCGTGATCGCCTATCTCAAAGGCCAAGGCAAGCCTGAGCACAGCGCGGGGCACAGCCCACTGGGCGCTGGCTCAGTATTTGCGTTGCTGGGATTTTTAGCGCTGCAAGTGGCCACCGGCCTGATTAGCGACGATGAAATCACCAACCAAGGCCCACTCTCGCGCTTTGTGAGCAATGCGCGCGTGAGCTTGGCGACGTGGTGGCACAAAGACATTGGCAAATGGGTGATTGCCGCCTTGATCGTGCTGCACATTGCGGCGATTTTGTTTTATCTTTACAAGAAAAAAGAAAACCTGATTCGCCCGATGATTGAGGGTGACAAGCAGATGACGCAAGCAGTTGAACCTGCCAAAGACACGATTGGCAGTCGGATTGCAGCGATTGTGGTGTTGCTGGCTTGCGGTGGCTTTGTGTATTGGGTGCAGAGTTTGGGCGCAGCTGCTTTCTGATTGCCGTATCGCGCAGTAAGATGACGGCCTCGTTAGGAGTTTTGCCATGAATGCTCGCGTCCCTGCCTCGGTTTTGAATACGGCCGATGTGCTATCCCACGCCACAAAAGCGTGGGACAGCGACATCACCCAGCGTATCAGCGACTACATCACCATCCCGTGCAAATCCCCCGGCTTTGAAGCGGACTGGCATGCGCTGGGGCATATCGAAACCGTGCTGCGCCAAGCAGCCGATTGGGTGGCCGCGCAAAAAGTGCCAGGCCTCACATTGGAAGTGCTGCGCCTGAATGA
>JAYVJQ010000279.1:0-4015 GCA_043769055.1 Allobrachymonas sp. | reverse complement strand
TCTCAGTGCCCACACGCCATGCCAAAGAAGAATTTATTGCCAGCTCGATTCAGTTCACGCTCAATTTATCGCCGGCGCAAATTGAGATCTTCCTCAAAGAGTGTGATCTGCGTGGCCTGTATATCAAGTGGTTTGGCACGCCCGCGCCCGTGGCCTTTACGAGCAATTATGGGCATTGGCGTTATATGACCAACGAGCCCAACGTTCCTCACTCGATGGATGTATTAAACAAGTTGCTCGACCTGCGCACACCTCTGTCGCTCACCGATGACGACTGCGTGTTGATCGGAAAAATCGTGACAGCAGCCAGTTTGATCGCTGCTGCAAATTGAAGCAAATATCATGATCGGTGTTTTAGGCGGCATGGGGCCCTTGGCCACGCTGGATTTTTTCAACAAAGTCTTAAGCGCCACGCCTTCGAGTAGCGATACAGACCATGTGCCCCTGCTGATTCAGTCTGACCCGCGCATCCCACCCCGCCCGCCCGCAATTCTGAGCGGTGGGCGCTCGCCATTGCCCGAGCTACTGGCCGGGCGTGACCGCTTGATTACCGCTGGTGCGACGGCGCTCGCTATGCCCTGCAACACAGCGCATTTTTGGTTGGCTGATCTGGTCAAGGATTGCTCTGTACCCTTTATCAGCATTGTCGATGCCAGTATTCATGAGCTGCGCAATTTGGCTGATGCGGGCAAGCCGATTGGCCTGATCGCCACCCGCGCTACCCTTGCCGCTCAAATTTTCGATGCGCCACTCAAACGCGCGGGCTACACGCCCATCCAGCCTGATGACAGCATGATGGACGCACTGGTTTTGTCCGGCATCGATCTCGTCAAATCTGGGCAAACCGAACGAGGCGGCCAATTGATTGAGCAAGCCGTCCAAGCGCTGCTGAATCAAGGCGCAGGCGCAGTGATATTGGCCTGCACGGAAACGCCCCTCGCGCTCGATGCCGTGCAGTCACCCCTGCGCGCGCAGTGTGTAGACAGCACAACAGCGCTGGCACGCGCTTGTGTGGCTTGGTGGCGAACTGAGCAAACCAAAACTATCTGATTGATCTGAACTTGCGAAGCATGAACAGTTCGCCCTGAGCGCATCGAAGGGTCGTATTGACCCGAAATTCCGCCAAACGGGTATTGAATGGGCTGGCTAAAACAGGCACAGCTTGCCTTCGAGCGCAGAGTTTGCTAGAGTGATGGCATTAGGCACACAACGCACATATGATGTAGGCATGACAATCTTTGCATGGAACCCAGAAAAAAACGAGCAACTCAAAGTTGAGCGCGGCATTTCGTTTGAAGAGATTGTGTTTCATATTGAGGCAGGTGATGTGCTGTTGATTGAGGAGCATCCCAACCAAGAGCGCTACCCCGGCCAACGTGTGTTTTCAGTGCAGATCGAAGACTATGTTTACCTCGTGCCGCACGTAATGTCTGAATCAGAGATTTTTCTAAAAACCATCATCCCCAGTCGCAAAGCAACCAAACGCCTGAAAGGAGAACGCCCATGAAATTAGATGACGAAGAGCAAGAAATTTTGCAAGCCTATGAAGCTGGTAAGCTCAAGCCCGTGCCCCATATGGCGCAAGAAATCGCCAAACTCAAAGCCGCCGCAACAGCCACATTCCAAAAAGACAGCCGCATCAACATCCGCATTTCCTCACGCGATCTTCGCATGCTGCAAAAGCGTGCGTTGATGGAGGGGTTGCCGTATCAGACCTTGATTTCCAGTTTGCTTCATAAATATGTTGAAGGCAGATTGGTGGAGCAGCGTTAATCGATTTCAATAATGAGGGAGTAGCTATGAATTTTCGGAATCAGATATTCTTGTTTTGCATGTTATTTGTGCAAAGCTTGGTGGCGCAACCGATCTGGGAAAAGCGATTCACGGGTGTAGAACTAGGCACTGACAAGTTGTACTTTGCGGATGCTTACTTTCACGCCATTGAAATCGAACACGATTTATTGGTCATTGACACCGATACCGGTCTCCCCACCTGTCGCTTGACGAACTGTGGTCAAGACGCAATGGGAATCATACCCAGCATGTTTTTAGCTAGAACTTGTCCATTACTCAAGATAGCAATGCATCGAGGGTACGCGGGCTTCGTGCCTTTACCTCCAAAAGAAGAGGATGCCAAGCGCTTTCCGATCATCACAAATAAAATAGATCCAACGATCTTTCGGGTGCGTCTTCTACGTCAGCCTAGCCACGGACGAGTGGATTCATCAGTTTCTGTGGAGGCAGAGGTAGCTCTTGACCACCCATCCTTGCGCGAATATCTTGATTTTTGCAAGGAACAGCAAGGCGATCGCCTAAAGATGTGATGACGACAGCAGCATCAATACACCCCCCCGAGCTGCTCGCCCAAGTTGCCGCCCTACCCTTGCTTCCCGGCGTGTACCGCTATTTTGATGCGCAGGGTGGTTTGCTTTATGTGGGCAAGGCCAAGAGTTTGAAGAAGCGGGTGTCGAGCTATTTTCAGAGAAGTCATGATGGCACGCGGATTGGTCAAATGGTCAGCCGGATTGTGCGGATGGAGACGACCGTGGTGCGCTCTGAGGCCGAGGCGCTGCTGCTGGAAAACAACCTGATCAAAACGCAGAATCCGCGCTTCAATATTCTCTTTCGTGATGACAAGAGCTATCCTTACCTCAAACTCACGGGGCAAGAGAATTTAAAGAAAAAACAGCATGTAGCCGTTATGGAATCTGCGCAGAGCGCTCCTGAAAAGATAGTAACTGCTACGCCGCAAGATTTTCCCCGCATGGCGTACTACCGTGGCGCGGTGGATAAGCGCCATCGCTTTTTTGGGCCTTACCCCAGCGCTTGGGCGGTGAAGGAAACGATTCAGTTGCTGCAGAAAGTTTTCAAGCTGCGCACTTGTGAAGACACTGTATTTGCCAACCGCTCGCGGCCTTGTTTGCTATATCAAATCAAGCGCTGCTCTGCGCCTTGCGTGAACCATATTGATGAAGCGAGCTATGCGCAAGATGTGCGCAATGCTGAGCGCTTTTTGCGCGGTGAGACGCAGGCTATTTTGGAGGAGCTGCAAACCTCCATGATGGCGCATGCAGAGAAGCTCGAATTTGAGCAGGCGGCCGAGCGGCGCAATCAAATCTCTGCGCTCTCACGCGTGCTGCACACGCAAGCGATGGACACGGCTGAAGACAAGGATGTAGATATCCTCGCGGTCAAAGTACAAGGCGGCAGAGCCTGCGTGAATCTGGCCATGGTGCGCGGCGGGCGGCATTTGGGTGATCGGCCCTACTTTCCTGCGCATGTGGATGATGCCTCGACCGTGGATGTGCTCGAAGCCTTCATCGCGCAGCACTACATTGATGTGCCCGCGCCTCCAGTGCTAATCTTGAGCGAGAAGGTTGACGCGACTTTGATCGATCTGCTGATTGAGCAAACCGGTATCAAAATCACTGCGCTGCATCAGCCGCGCGAGCAGCGCAAGGCTTGGCTGGAGATGGCGCAGAAGAATGCGGATATTCAACTCGCCCGCTTGCTCGCCGAAGAAGGCTCGCAGCAGGCGCGCACGCGCTCGCTCGCTGATGCGCTGGATTTAGCCATCGATGATTTGGCCCTGTTGCGCATTGAATGCTTTGATATTTCGCACACCGCAGGCGAGGCCACGCAAGCGAGCTGCGTGGTGTTTGAAGGCCACAAAATGAAGAGCGCGGATTACCGCAGGTACAACATTGAAGGCATCACCGGCGGCGATGATTACGCGGCCATGCGGCAGGTGCTCACCCGGCGCTACAGCAAACTGATTGAGGCCGGAAAGCATGAAACCGCCAGTCAAGCTGGCGGGCAAAACCAAGCCAAACTTCCCGATCTCGTGCTGATCGACGGCGGCAAAGGCCAAATCAGCTCGGCCAAGGAAGTGTTTGAAACGCTGGGCCTTGATCTTGGCTTGCTGGTCGGCGTAGAAAAAGGCGAAGGCCGCAAAGTGGGCTTAGAAGAGTTAGTGTTTGCTGATGGCAGAGAAAAAGTGTATCTAGGCAAAGAC
>JAYVJQ010000278.1:0-2874 GCA_043769055.1 Allobrachymonas sp. | reverse complement strand
ACCTTCAAGAAGAACGCGCCGATTGACCCCATGGCCATCGTGCATCTCATCCAAAAAAACCGCCACATCAAACTCGCGGGCAACGAGAAGCTGCGCATTGAACGAGAATTAGCCGAGCCGAAAGATCGCGCGCAAATGGTGCGTGATGTGCTGCGCAGCTTGGGCGCACCAGTCAAAGCGATGCCTGCGGCTGCGCCTGCATGACGGGATGACGAAATGACTGAGGGCTTGGCTCGGCTTGGGGCTTATTTGCCGCCACCCGATGCAGGCTTGGTGATCGTTTATCAAGACGAGCATTTGCTGGTGATCAACAAACCCGCTGGCCTGCTCAGCGTGCCCGGGCGAGGTGCAGACCTAGCTGATTGCGCGCTACATCGCGTGCAGGCAAGGTTTCCAGCCGCCCTGCTCGTGCATCGCCTGGATGAAGCCACCAGCGGCTTGCTGCTGTTTGCATTACATCCCGCAGCACAAAAGGCAGCGAGTTGGGCATTTGAATCGCGGCAAGTGAAGAAAACTTACACGGCGCGCGTCCATGGTTTGCTACAAGATAGCCAAGGCGTGATCGATGCGCCCATTGCCAAAGACTGGCCACGCCGCCCGCTGCACATCGTCGACCACATGCAAGGCAAGAGTGCCATCACCAAATGGCAATTACTCTCAAAAGATGAGCATTCCGCACAATCTTTATGCCGGCTAGAGCCCGAAACGGGTCGCACCCATCAACTTCGCGTGCATATGCAGCACATCGGCCATCCGATCGTGGGCGACAGGCTCTACGGCTCGCAACATGGTACGTCTGCACGCCTGCTGCTGCATGCCAGCAGGATTCAAATGCAGCACCCCTTGCGGTACGAGCAGTCTTTGGATATAGCTTGCCCAGCATATTTTCAAGCGAATTAGGCCGCTGGCCGTCATGAAATATACATAGTTTGCTATATAAATAATAGCAAAAAATGGTTATATTCCAGCGCGGTTTTCATCCACGCTGTTGCGCAGGGCAGTCTGCGCGACAGCATCCAGCGCTTTGTCCACCATCCGACCATCGGAGACCATGCGGATCAAGCCTTGGGTGGCGAGTTTGTCCATCGTGCGCTTGCTCATGGAGTGGGCTTTGCCGCCGCGAGAGACGAACATGAACAGGCTGCGCATGGGCGAAGCCCAGGTGAGCTGGGCACGCACCCAAGCGCCATCCAGCATCAACTCCACCCACGAACCAATCGGAATCGCCACGCTGGCCTCGGGTGTCAAAGGCACCATATCTGCCGCCGGGATCGCCGCGCTCACATCCAGTGGCATCATGGCCTGCTCATTGACAAAACCAGCTTCAGAGACTTCGCGCTGCGCCAGCCACACGCCATCTTGCGCATCTTTGGGATCGTGGTGAGAAGAGGGAAAATCGCCAAATAAGCTGTCGGGCTCAGATTCGGGCTCAGCGCTTGAAGCGGGGGGCGATCCGGGAAGTGTGGCATCGTCATCCACTGTAGCCAATGGCGCTTTCGCGCTCGCCGCATACAAGGCTTCGAGTACGGCGCGGTCTGCGGTGGCTGCTTGCTCGGTATCAAATTGCGAGAGAGTGCCCTCGCTGGTCTGTACATCGGCCTGTGCGGATGCTTCGGCGGCGCGCTTGGCAGCGGCTGCGGCCTCCTGCGCTTGCTGGCGGCCACCTTCAAGCGCGACTTCATGCAGCTCAATCAAACCGGCAAAAAAGTCTGTGATGCGCTCAGGCGGGAATTCAATGAACGACAAGCCTTGGCGCAGTTTGGCCAGCATGCCCGGAATCAGTTGTACCAAGCGTTTGCGGTTACGCTTGGCTTTGGATGGCTGCACACTCCAAAACAGCTCAGTGACCAAACCTTGATAACCCTGAGGATCAATACGCCCATCAGTGCAACGTAATTGACTCTCCGCCACCGCATGCGCCCACGGGCCGCAAACAAAATCCAGCACCATTTGCGGCACATCAATTTCACTGGCTTGCTGGCGAAACTCTTGTGCCACCTGTTGCGCAATGGTGTTGCGCTGCTCGGCATGCAACAGAGCACGCGCGGCCTCTTCGCGGCGAGCGTTTTCTTGCGCGTCCAGCTTGTCCCAGATGGCAGATAAGCGATCCATCACAGTGCCAAAGGCCAGCGGCGCACTCTCGCCCGCCTCGGTTTTGCTCTGTAGCATGCCGATGCTTTGTTCGACTGATTGCAAGAAGGGCTCGTAACCTTCTTCGCGTTCATGCGAAAAGCCCAAGCTACGGTTGGTCACGCGATCTAGAAACTGGCGAGCTGCGTGCTGTTTGTCGCTAAAAAAGCGGCCATCTTCTTGTGCAATCGTCATCAGCAGAGGTTCGAGCGTTTGCAAGTGTGCGCGAACGCGCGGCAGCAAGCGCTCATCTTGGATCAAATTGTCCAGCATCAGGCGCACCACCTCTTCGCCCAATTGCTTGCCTAGTTCACGGCCATCTTTTAAAGCCATACGTGCTTGCGCGGCTTTACGTTTGGCATCAGCCTGCGGATCGGTTTTGGCTTGTTCGGCTTTTTTCTCCAAGCGCTGCACCATGGCCTCGACTTGCCGCATATCTTGCAGCGCCACCACAGAGGCTGGCACAGTGTGCAGGAAATCTTGCGAGCGGCGCGTATCGCCATCGAGTTCACCCGAGAGCAGGCGGCGCAGTTTGTCCAGCGTGAGCAATGTGCGTGCGACTGAGTTGGTCAGAGAGGCCGGATTGGCCTTGGACACACTGGGCAAATTTTGAAGCTGAGAGCTGGAGGCTTCTTCTACGCCATAAGACTTGAGCCACTGGCAAAGCTCCATATAAAGCTTGCGCACAAGCACCCCCATGCGGGCAGCAGCATGTCCAATGATTGCACCGCGAATCTCTGTATC
>JAYVJQ010000277.1:0-10290 GCA_043769055.1 Allobrachymonas sp. | reverse complement strand
ACGCTGCATGTGATCACCAGAAGAGCCAAATGTTCCTGGACGAGCGAACGATACGTAAGGCGCATTTAGTCGCTTTGCCCATGCTTCAGCAATACCCGGCTGGGCAGCGATGGTGCTGTTTAGATAGTCTGTGCTGGTTTTGCCTACGCCAACAAATACATCGCCGTGAAAAAATACAACGGCGCGCTTAGCAGCAGCTTTTTCAAAGCCACCCGCCCAGTAGCGTAGACATTCTGCATGACTGCCTGAGACAACCCACACGGCATTCGATACTTTTCCACATTGCTCCTGCGTAGCCTTGACTCCTCTCACAATAGCGGACTCCGAAAAGTCTCCAGCTTCTGTAAATTCAGCACGGCCAAACTGTGCCCAACTTATAGATGATGCGAATAGTCCTATAAGCACCAGAGCTATGTGCGCGAAAAAGTTACTTGACATGTTGGTGGAGCGTATTTGACGACTCAATTACTTTTTTACAGGCGGCAAATCCGTGCAACTTCCATGCGCTGCCTCCGCCGCCATGCCGATATTTTCGCCTAGCGTGGGGTGGGGGTGGATTGTTTTGCCGATGTCTACTGCGTCTGCGCCCATCTCGATGGCCAAGCAGATCTCGCCGATCATGTCGCCTGCGTGCGTGCCGACCATGCCGCCGCCTAGGATTTTGCCGTGGCCCCGGCCAGCATGGCCGTCCGTTCCTGCCTCTGGGCTGTCGTCAAACAGCAGTTTGGTGACGCCTTCGTCGCGGCCGTTGGCGATGGCTCGGCCTGATGCGGTCCAAGGGAATAAGCCTTTTTTGACTTTGATGCCTTGTGCCTTGGCTTGATCTTCTGTGAGGCCGACCCACGCGACTTCGGGGTCGGTATAGGCGACTGATGGGATGACTCTGGCGTTGAAGGCGGCTGCGGCGAGCTCTTTGTTGCCTTGCTGCTCGCCTGCGATGACTTCCGCAGCCACATGCGCTTCGTGTACGGCTTTGTGGGCGAGCATGGGCTGGCCAACGATGTCTCCAATGGCGAAGATGTGGGGCACATTGGTGCGCATTTGAATGTCGACGTTGATGAAGCCGCGATCTGTGACGGCGACGCCTGCTTGATCGGCTGCTATCTTTTTGCCATTGGGTGCGCGGCCTACGAGTTTAGGCGGCGACAGGTATCTTGGTTGTAAGTTCAAGACCCAGGGCCTTAATTACCACCAATGTGGTCTTTAAAGTTGGATTCCCGCTCTCACTAAATGAGCGATATAGCTGCTCCCGAGATAGCCCGGTTTTTGCTGCTATTTGCGACATACCTTTAGCGCGCGCAATAATCCCCAAGGCATTGGCTATATAGCCAGCATCACCGGTTTCAAGCGCATCAGCCATAAAAAAAGCGGCTTCCTCGTCGTTCACGAGTGCTGTAGCAGGATCGTAAGTGGTTAGCTTGTCAGTCATGATTTTCACTCCATTGTTTCGCCAGTTTTTTCGCGGTATCAATATCACGCGTCTGTGAACCTTTGTCCCCGCCACAAAGGAGCACCACCAGGACAGCACCGCGCTTTTGAAAATACACCCTGTATCCCGGGCCGTAATGAATCCTGAGTTCACTCACACCTTCGCCAACTGCTGATACGTCACCCTCTAAACCTGCCGCCATTCGCGCAAGCCGCGTTGCAATCATGGTTCTAGCCCGGCGATCCTTCAAGCGAGCTTCCCACAGCCTAAAGATTTTAGTTTGCTTTATTTCGATCATCAAATCGTAATTGTAGTTTACTGACTACACGCTGTCAACACTCTATTTGGCAGCCCACCCGAAAGTGACAGATTGGATACCGGCCGGTGACATTGCTGGTTTACATCTGGGTGCAGTGGCGAGTACAAGGTTTTATGCCCTCAAATGTAAGCGGGCGGCCAAATCATCTGGCTATACGGTGTCCTTGAAATGGGGTCAACTCCACAGGCTCAATGGTGACGGCACTGGCCAGCTTTGGCATCCCAATAACGAAGAGCCCGAACTGGCGACAGTTCGGGCTCTTCGTTAGGGTTTCGCGCTTGGTTTACTTGCGCACCGGCGGCAAATCCGTACAACTCCCATGCGCTACTTCCGCCGCCATGCCAATGCTCTCCCCAAGCGTGGGATGCGGGTGGATGGTCTTGCCGATGTCAACTGCATCTGCGCCCATTTCGATGGCGAGGGCGATTTCGCCGATCATGTCGCCGGCGTGGGTGCCGACCATGCCGCCGCCTAGGATTTTGCCGTGGCCGTGGGCTTCTGGGGAGTCATCGAAGAGCAACTTGGTCACGCCTTCGTCGCGGCCGTTGGCGATGGCTCGGCCTGATGCCGTCCATGGGAATAAGCCTTTTTTGACTTTGATGCCTTGTGCCTTGGCTTGGTCTTCTGTGAGGCCGACCCATGCGACCTCTGGGTCGGTGTAGGCGACGCTGGGGATCACGCGGGCGTTGAATGCGGCAGCGGCCAGCTCTTTGTTGCCTTGCTACTCGCCTGCAATCACTTCAGCAGCCACGTGCGCCTCGTGCACGGCCTTGTGCGCGAGCATGGGCTGGCCGACGATGTCGCCGATTGCAAAGATGTGGGGCACGCTGGTGCGCATTTGGCTGCCTGCAGCGATGATGGTTTCACATCAGCCGCTCTGCATCTCACAAAGCCTGCACGGCCTTTGCCTGCGCGGCATCGCGCAAGGCTAAGAAGGCTTGCCCTGCATCAATGTACTGACGAACTGCTTGCTTCCAATCAAACAGTTTTTTTTACCGCCGCAAGGCTGCGCGTCAGCTCCTCAATCTGGCTGGTGATGGCGCTGTCGCGCATCGCCTGCGCTAGAGGCAGGGCGTCGGCCAAAAGCGGGGATGCCGTCGCGATATCGCCTTGCTTGACTGCAACGCGCGCAATCGCAAGCATTGAGCTGGGCAGGCTACCATGCACGTGGCCCATGCGCGATGCGCCCACGTCTTGCCGCAGCTGGTAGGCACGCTCCCAAAGTACACGCGATTTTTCCAGCTCGCCTTGCGTTTCCAGGATTTCCGCCATGGAATTGCAGCCAATCATCTCAGGGATGGCGTAGCGACCCTGCGCGCAAAGCGTAATCATCTGCGTAAAAAGTGTGATGGCTGCGTCCACTTCGCCCACGGACTGCTTGGCAAAACCTGCATTCCACATGCAAAAGCCGAGCCCCCAACTGCCTGGGCTGCGAGCTGCAATGGCCAGCCCGGTTTGCGTACGAGCCACAGCAGACGGGGCATCGCCGTTGAACACATCGCACTCGCCGCGTAGGCAGTACAGCATGCCCAAGATGAGAGGTGGCTCCGCGTGGCCCGACAAGAGATCAATTCCTTCATCAAGCGAGCGGGCGGCGGCCTGCCAATCATCGCTGTCGTGCCCTACCAAAAACCCCAAGCAGAACAATCCCGCCGCGCGCAGCTCGCTCGGCGCGTTTGACGCTGCGGCAAGCGCATGCTCCAGCCACCCAATGCCTTCGTGCAGCTTGCCCTGCGTCCACCAATAAACATTCAATCCTGCGATCAGTTCCAGTGCGGCTTCGGGCGCAATGTGCATCAGCCTTGCCAGCGCCACGCGAAGGTTGTCTTCAATTAGCCCAATGGTCTCAATATGGGGCCGCTCAGCGCCACTCGTGAATCCAGCGCAGGCAGGCAACGCGACATTGCGATAGAAGTGCGCGTGGCGATCACGCAGCGCATCTTGGTCACCCGAGTCGGCAAGCTGCTCCAGCGCGTATTGGCGGATCGTCTCAAGCAACTGATAACGGCCGCTGTCGCCCAGCTTCATGAGCAGCGATTTCTCCACCAAGCGGGCGGTCAGGTCTGCCAGTTGCGCTGGACTTTGCTGCGGCGCGGCACAGATGCCGTTGATGGCCGCCAAGTTGAATCCGCCGGCAAATATGGCCATGCGGTACAGCAGGCCGCGCTCCTGAGCGCTGAGCAGCGCATCGCTCCACTGAACCGTGTCGCGCAGGGAGCGCTGGCCGCCGCCCGCCCGGCGCACCGGGCGCGGCAGCAACCCAAACAAATCGTCAAGATGCAGGCGAATATCTTCCAGATTCAGCCCGGCGGCACGCGCGGCCGCCAGCTCGATGGCCAGCGGCAGCCCATCGACTCGGCGACAAATTTCTGAGACTAATCGGCCAGCATGTTCCGTTTTAAGCGATTCAGCGTGACGCACACCCACGCGCTCACGAAACAGTTGCACGGCAGGGCTTGCGTCAATTTCATCCAGACTCACGTCCGCCCCTGCCAAGGGCAGCGATAAAGGTTCCAGGCGCTGGCTGACTTCGCCATTCACCCACAGCGGCTCGCGGCTCGTGGCCAGAATGTGTAGCTGAGGTAGCCGCGCGGTCAAAGCGTCCACCAAATCAGCGACGGCATGCGTGACATGCTCACAGTTGTCCAGCACCAGCAGCAGGTCTTTATCAACCAGCCAACGCGTGAGCGCTTCCAAATGATCGAGTCCGCCCGAACGCGTGAGGCCCAGAGCCACCGCCACTTCTGCGGCAACGAGTTCGGCAGCGCGCAAAGGGGCTAGCCAAACGGTAACAACGCCATCAGCGAAGCTTGCACAAGACCCCGAGTTGGCTTGGGTGACGACTGCAGACACAACCGCATTTGCCAATGCTGTTTTGCCTACGCCGCCGGGGCCAATCAGCGTGGTGACCGCAGCGGTGCGCACGCTGCGCAACACCTCTAAAATTTCTTTGTCGCGGCCTAAAAGTTGGTGTTGGCGCTGGACGGCATCCGGGAACGCAACACTCGGCCCGTTCACATCGGATTCCTTGCGTGTTTCCCGTGAGTTGTCTGCATCCATGGCCCCCACGTCCAGCATGATTTGGTAGCCGCGCCCGCGCACTGTGCGAATGGCGTGCGACCCAAGCACCCTGCGCAAGGCGGAAATGTGTACGTGCAGATTGTTTTCCTCCACCACACGCCCTGGCCACACACGCACGAACAGGCTCGCTGCGCCATGCACCTGTCCAGGTGCCTGCGCCAGCGTCCACAAAAGATCGAAAGCGCGGTCGCCCAAATCGGCAACGTTCTCACCCTGCGCCAGCGTGCGACGCCTCGGGTTCAGCGTCCATTCGCCCAAGGCAAGTGTCTGGTCGGCCATATTGGTTCTCCTCCCGGCGAGTCTATCGGATTCAGGTTAATTCAGATTTCTTTAAGACACGAGATCGCTTGGCTATGGGACTATCACGGCTCACCTATCAATTGCCTTAACTCTACAAGGACCACGACATGACAACCACGATCAGCCATTCAGACACCATCCACCAACTCTACACCGCATTTGCAAGCGGCGACGTGCCCACAGTGCTTGGTGCCTTTGCGCCGAACATACGCTGGACCGAAGCGGAAGGATTTCCTTACGGCGGCACCTATGTGGGCGCAGACGCCATCGTCAACAACGTCTTCATGAAGCTGGGCACTGAGTGGGACGGCTACACAGTTGCACCGCACGAGTATGTTTCCAGCGCTGATACGGTTGTGGCGCTGGGCGAATACAGCGGAACCTACAAGGCCACGGGCAAGAGCTTCCGCGCTCCATTCGTGCATGTCTGGAAGTTTGGTGACGGTTTTATCACTTCTTTCAATCAGCACACAGACACCGCGGTCGTCCAGCGCGCTCTTCAGTAGAAACGCCCGTGCCTGGCTAACTATTCAATGACGGAGAAAAGCCCGAACTGTTGCCAGTTCGGGCTTTTGCGTGTTGTGCTGAAGTTTTGATTATTTCTTGCTTGGCGGTAAATCCGTGCAGCTCCCATGCGCCACCTCCGCCGCCATGCCGATGCTCTCGCCCAGCGTGGGGTGGGGGTGGATCGTCTTGCCAATGTCCACGGCGTCTGCGCCCATCTCGATGGCGAGAGCGATTTCGCCGATCATGTCGCCGGCGTGGGTGCCTACCATGCCGCCGCCTAGGATTTTGCCGTGGCCGTGGGCTTCTGGGGAGTCATCGAATAGCAGCTTGGTGACGCCTTCGTCGCGGCCGTTGGCGATGGCACGGCCAGATGCCGTCCAGGGGAAGAGGCCTTTCTTGACCTTGATGCCTTGTGCCTTAGCTTGGTCTTCTGTGAGGCCGACCCACGCGACTTCGGGGTCGGTGTAGGCCACGCTGGGGATCACTCTGGCGTTGAACGCGGCAGCGGCGAGTTCTTTGTTGCCTTGCAGCTCGCCTGCGATCACTTCTGCTGCTACGTGCGCTTCATGCACGGCTTTGTGCGCGAGCATGGGCTGGCCGACGATATCGCCGATGGCGAAGATGTGGGGCACGTTGGTGCGCATTTGGATATCGACGTTGATGAAGCCGCGATCTGTGACGGCTACACCAGCTTTGTCTGCTGATATCTTCTTGCCGTTGGGCGTGCGGCCCACGGCCTGCAAGACGAGGTCGTACACGCCTTCGCTCTTGGTGCCATCTAAGCCTTCGAATTGCACCTTGATGCCTTCGGGCGTGGCAGTCGCTCCGACTGTTTTGGTCTTGAGCATGATGTTGTCAAAACGGCCTTTGTTCATCTTCTCCCAGACCTTGACCAGATCGCGGTCTGCGCCCTGCATGAGGCCATCCATCATCTCGACCACATCGAGCCTGCTGCCGAGCGTGGAATACACCGTGCCCATTTCTAGGCCAATGATGCCGCCGCCAACGATGAGCATTTTCTTTGGAACACTTTGCAGGCCTAATGCGCCAGTGGAGTCCACAATGCGCGAATCATCCGGCAGGAAGGGCAGACGCACGGCTTGGCTGCCTGCGGCGATGATGCAGTGCTTGAACTGGATGACTTTTTTGCTACCCGTTTTTTCTTGCGCTGTGCCGCTGGTTTCTTCGACCTGCACATGATGCGAGCCGACGAATGCGCCATAGCCGCGTACGGTGGTGACTTTGCGCATCTTGGCCATTGCGGCCAAGCCGCTGGTGAGCTTGCCGATGACTTTTTCTTTATGGGTGCGCAGTTTGTCGATGTTGAGTTTGGGTGCGCCGAAGTCCACACCCAGATCAGCCATGTGGCTCACCTCGTCCATGACGGCTGCGACGTGCAGCAGGGCTTTGCTGGGAATGCAGCCGACGTTGAGGCACACGCCGCCGAGCGTGGCATAGCGCTCCACGATGATGACTTTGAGGCCGAGGTCTGCTGCGCGGAAAGCTGCGCTGTAGCCGCCGGGGCCAGCGCCGAGCACGAGGAGATCACAATCCATATCGGACGTGCCTGCGTAAGTAGATGCTACTGAATTCGTAGCACTCTGCGCAGTATTTATGCCGGCTACAGATTGTTTTGGCTCTAAAAAGGGGCTCGGGGCAGGTGCTGAGGCAGTTGCCGCGCTCGAAGATTCGAGCGTGAGCACCACTGAGCCTTGCTTGACCTTGTCGCCAATTTTGACTTTAAGCTCCTTCACAACGCCTGCTGCGCTGGAGGGAATTTCCATGGAGGCTTTGTCGGATTCGACGGTGATGAGCGATTGCTCGGCCTTCACTGTATCGCCGGGTTTGACGAGCAGTTCAATGACGGCAACTTCGTCGAAATCGCCGATGTCTGGGACTTGGATGTTAATGATTGACATGGTTGGTATTCCTTGCGCCGCTTCGCGTCGCGAAATTAAATGGGGTCAGAGCACAATTAATTTGATGGTTGGAATTCATACTGGAATAGAGCGCAAAATTAATTGTGATCTGACCCCGTTTAATTTCAATCATTTAATTTTTTAACTTCATGGTGAACACCTTGATCGGGCCACCGGAGTTTTTGTCGAATTCGCAGCCTGCGGCGACGCCTGCGAGGGCTACATCGCGGGCGCTGGCATCGCGCTTGGCATAGGTCACGCTCATCGCGCCGAGCGCGAAGCCTCGGCCTGAGCCTACGCCCCAAAATTCTTTGAACTCAAAGACTTCGCGGTAGCTGTAGAGGCCAAAGATGCCTGCGCTGTTGGCAATCAGAGCGCTGAACTGCATGCTCTCATACGGGTCGGCATCTTCTTCTTTGGTCTGCATGAAGAATTTTTCTTTGAGCACGGGGTGCAGCTTTAAGAACGTGTCGTACACCTCATCTTTGCTGTGCAATTTGAGTTCTTCTTTGGGTAAAGACTCAAGCGACTTGCGCAGCGCTGGGAAGTGCGCTGTCGTGCCCGCCGTAGTGATGTAGCTCTCACCGCCGACGGCTTTGACTTTGAAGATTTTTTCATTGACTTCAAAGCGGTGACCCAGGCGCGTATCGCCGAAGGTGACGAGGCTGTCAGAGGCGATGGCTACTTGGCCTGATTTTTTAACGACGACTACGGTGGTCATGGATATGATTTCTTAAATTCAGAAGAAAAAATTCAAATACGGAACACAAAAAGCACAGAAGAGAAAAAGAAAACACAGAAAAATTCAAAAGCGGGTTTGGGATGCTTTTCTGTGTTTTCCGGTTTATTTTTTGTGTATTCTGTGTTCCGTGTTGGTTTTCTATTAGAGCAATACCCGGCGGAAATCGCCCAGTATCTGCCCCAGATACGTATTGAATCGTGCTGCGGCAGCACCATCGATCACCCGGTGATCCCACGTTAATGACAAAGGCAGCATCAAGCGCGGCTGGAAGGCTGCACCGTCCCACACTGGCTCCATTTGGCTCTTGCAGACGCCGAGGATGGCGACTTCTGGGGCGTTGATGATGGGCGTGAAGTAACGCCCGCCGATGCCGCCGAGAGACGAAATGGTGAAGGTCGCGCCGCTCATCTCAGCGGGTGTGAGCTTGCCATCGCGGGCTTTTTTGGCCAGCTCGCCCATCTCGGTGCTGATTTGCACGATGCCTTTTTGATCGGCATTTTTAATCACCGGGACGACGAGGCCGTTGGGCGTATCGGCGGCGAAACCGATGTTCCAGTAGCTCTTGTAAATCAAAGCGTCTGCGCCATCGAGCGAAGAGTTGAACTCGGGGAATTTCTTGAGCGCTGCAACGCTGGCTTTGATGAGGAAGGCGAGCATGGTGACTTTGATACCTGCCTTTTCATTCTCTTTATTCAGCAACACGCGGAATGCTTCGAGATCGGTGATGTCGGCATCGTCGTGATTCGTCACTGCTGGAATCACAATCGCGTTGCGTGTGAGGTTCGCCGCGCTGATCTTCTTGATGCGGCTCATCTCCTTGCGCTCGATGGGCCCGAACTTGGTGAAATCGACCTTCGGCCACGGCAACAAATCGAGGCCCACGCCGCCACCTGCGCCGCCCGTTGGCGCTTTGGCCGCGATGGCCTGGGTCATCACCGCGCCGCTCATCACGGCTTTGGTGAAGCCTTGAATATCAGCTTCGGTGATGCGGCCTTTCGGGCCTGAGCCTTTGATTTCAGCGAGCGGCACACCCAGCTCGCGAGCGAACTTGCGCACGCTGGGGGAGGCGTGGGGGAGGGCGCCTGTGGGGGCTAACGTTGGGTTGTGTGCAGGAGCTGAAACCTCCGTTCGCCCTGAGCTTGTCGAAGGGCTAGTGGGGGCTTCGACATCAGAGCGAACGGGGGTGGAACTTGGTGCTGTGGATGCAACTGTTGCAGCACTCGTTGCCACACCCTCCAAAATCGCCAGCAAATCACCAATATTGATCTTATCGCCGACTTTGACTTTCAATTCTTTGAGCACGCCCGCGTGGCTCGATGGAATTTCCATCGCGGCTTTGTCGGATTCGACGGTGATGAGCGATTGCTCGACCTTGATGGTATCGCCGGGTTTCACGAACACTTCAATGACCGCAACATCTTTGAAATCTCCAATGTCAGGGACTTTGACTTCGATGTTGGATGCTACTGAATTGATAGCGTTTGGCGCATTATTGATGTCGGTTACTGGCTGTTTTTGCTCTAAAACTGGGCTGGGAGCAGGTGCTGGAGCTGGTGCGGCCGCAGCAGCTGCGCCCGCAGCTTCAAGCATGATCACCACAGAACCTTGCTTGACCTTATCGCCAATTTTGACTTTGAGTTCTTTGACCACGCCAGCGTGGCTGGAAGGAATTTCCATAGAAGCTTTATCGGATTCAACGGTGAGCAGCGATTGCTCAACTTTGACGGTATCGCCGGGTTTGACGAGCAGCTCGATGACGGCAACTTCGTCGAAATCGCCGATGTCGGGGACTTGAATTTCTAATAGAGACATGGTTTGCATTCCTTGCGCCGCTTCGCGTCGCGAAATTAAATGGGGTCAGAGCACAATTAATTCGATAGATGATTTTGAATGGGAAAGGAGCACAGAATTAATTGTGATCCGACCCCATTTAATTTCAGCCTTATGCGTACAACGGGTTGATCTTGTCGGTTTTGATGCCGTATTTTTTGAT
>JAYVJQ010000276.1:0-2984 GCA_043769055.1 Allobrachymonas sp. | reverse complement strand
GGCTGTTGTCTGCATCGCGTTAAAGTAGCGCCAATACACGGCTTGCACAATGATCTCAAAGCGGTGCTTGGCCGTTTGTGCAATCATTTTTTCGATTTCCGCGAGCTTTTCGACCTCGCCACTGAATTCAGCGGCCAACTCGATCATCACCAAGAAACTGCGCCCGCGCTGATCCAGCGAGAGCACTTTGAATTTGAAAGCAGACGACAGCACACCTACGCGCACCATCGCCTCACGCACGACTTGAAAGAGCAATTCGCGTTTGGCATTTCGCTCCGAGCGACGCTGCTCCAAGCGTTGAGCGGAAGCGGCTGCGGCAGGTTGTGCCGAATTGCCTGAAGACTTGTTGCTCATCAGCGGGCGTGCGCCATCCATCTGCTGGGAGCTAAGCACATCAGAGTGCGCATGCTGCTGCCCAGTAGGGGGCGTTTTTTTACCTGTTAACCAATCGAACCAAGCCATGTGTGAATTTTTACCTTAAAACTTAATTTTTACAAGGAAAGTGTTGCTCTTAAAGCAAAAAACCGGGCAGTTTTGTCAACTTTGCCCGGTTTTAAGACATCTCAACAGTGATATTGAGGGATACAACTTGGATCAGCTGTTACCCCAGCCGCGATCATTTCCGCCGCGATCGCCGCCGCCGCCATATCCACCACCACCACCGCCACCGCCGCCACGGCGATCACCACCGCCGCCGCCGCCGTAGGGGCTGCGGAAATTGCCATCGCCGCCGCGATCACCGCCGCCGCCACCGCCACCGTAAGGGCCGCGACCACCACCACCGCCGCCGCCATAACCACCACGGCCACCGCCGCCGCCATAACCACCGCCGCCTTCGCGCGGAGCGCGTGGCTCAGCGGGGCGAGCTTCGTTGACGACCACAGTGCGGCCGCCCATATCTTGGCCGTGCATGCCGGCGATTGCGGCTTGGGCTTGGGCATCGTCGCCCATTTCCACAAATCCGAAACCTTTGGAGCGGCCTGTCTCGCGCTCCATCATCACGCGTGCACTGGTGACGCTACCAAATGCACCAAATGCGCTTTGCAAATCTTCGTCGCGCACACCATAGGGCAAGTTGCCCACGTACAGTCGATTACCCATTGTCTTAACCTGTCAAAAATCGCAAGTGCCCGAGGGTCACTCCTTCGTTCATACAAAAGCTTTCGGAGTCCTGAGCACTGCAATTTGTTCGAGCTGTACTTTGCATTCCGATCACCAACCTGCGTAGAAAATTCTTCTCAGTTGTATAAGAAAAACATCTGCACCTTTGGGATTATGAGCCAGAATCGAAAACTGTCAAAGTTTTGAGCGCAAAGCAGGGATTTCCTGTAGGTTTGCCGCCTCAAACTATGTTTTTCAGCCTAATTTGTGACTTCTGCACCACGCATCGTCTGTCTTGTACCTAGCGTCACCGAGCTGCTGGTGGACTTGGGGCTGACGCCTTGGATTGTGGGGCGCACGGGATTTTGCATCCATCCGCATCAGGTGGTGAGCACCATTGCCAAGGTGGGTGGCACCAAAGATGTGAATCTGGCAAAGATCCAACAACTCGCGCCCACGCATGTAGTCGTGAATGTGGATGAGAACGAGTTGCCCACCGTAGAGAAACTGCGGCAATTCGTGCCGCACGTGATCGTCACGCATCCGCGCGCGCCGCTGGACAACGTCGCCTTGATCGATCAATTGCAGGCAACATTTGCTACTAATTTGATAGCAAACAATGCAATGGATACGTCGGCAAATCGGCTAAAAGAGCAAATCATCGAGCGCTTAGGGCCGCTCAAGCAACAGGTCTGGCCCGCGCAGCGTGTGCTTTACTTGATCTGGCGCGAGCCGTGGATGACTGTGGCGCGCGATACCTATATCAGCCGTATGCTGGAGTTGATCGGCTGGCAAACTTGGCCAGAGGAAATGGGCGAAGAAAAGGGTGCTTCGCGCTATCCGAGGCTTGCAGGACATGAGCCTTGGCTGCAAACGGTCGATCGCGTGCTGCTCTGCAGCGAGCCCTATCGCTTTGGCGCGCAGCATGTGCAAGAAGTGCAAGCTTGGCTGCCTCAGGCCAAGGTGCAACGGGTCGATGGTGAGCTGCTCAGCTGGTATGGCAGCCGCGCAGTCAAAGGCTTGGATTATTTGCTGGGGTTGGCGACATCGGCCGAATCATCGCCGTAGTTGCGCCACTGGCGCATGGCGCTTTTCATGGTGAGGAACTGGTTTTCAAAGCCGGGGCAGGCCTCGCAAATCGCCATATGCATGCGAAGCGCAGCCAGCTCTGTGAATGAAAGCTTGCGGTCTTGCATGGCCACCACCATGTGGGCGACTTCTTTGCAGGTGCGGCGTAGGGGATAACTCATAAAAAAACTTCTAAGCGGGAAGCTCGCCAAACCAGTTCAGTTGTAAGCATTCGCGCAGCTTCAGGCGTGCGCGGTGCAATTGCACGTATAAATTCGTCGAGGTGATGTTCAAAGTCTTACACACTTCATCGGCATCCAGCTCCAGCCACTCGCGCATCAAAAACAGCCGCCCTTGCACGGGCGGCAGCTTGGCGATGCAGGCATCCATCACCGCCATGAATTGGCGCTGGGATAAATCCTGATCAGGGTTGCCCCAATCGGCCGGTTTGTCAGCAAAGTGACCATCTTGCTTGAAGCCAATCGCATCGATCAAATCGGCCGGGCCATCGTCTTCGTCGCTTGCGCCGCGCATGTCGGCCACATTGGGCTCGCGCAGGTTGGCGCGCAGCGTGTCCACCACCTTGTGTTTCAAAATGCCCACCAACCACGTGCGCAGTTGCGCTTTGCCGCCGAAGGATTGGGGTTTGGCAATGGCGGCCAAGAGCGTGTCAGACACCGCATCTTCCGCCCACGCTTCATTTCGCAGTTGGAGGCGGGCAAATTTCAGCAAATAAGGCCGTAATTCAGCGACTTCGTGTTCAAACGGCATAGTTGTTCCTCTGTATAAGTTTATAGCAGATGTGTAAGACATCT
>JAYVJQ010000275.1:0-3735 GCA_043769055.1 Allobrachymonas sp. | reverse complement strand
AGATGCTGATGGCCTAGAGATGATTCGCCACTCCACCGCGCATTTGCTGGCCTATGCGGTGAAAGAACTGTTCCCCGATGCGCAGGTGACGATTGGCCCGGTGATTGAGCACGGCTTTTTCTATGACTTTTCCTACAAGCGCCCGTTCACGCCTGAAGATTTGGCAGCTATTGAAAAGAAGATGACCGAGTTGGCCGCCAAGGATGAAAAAGTCGAGCGCCGCGTGCTCCCACGTGATGAAGCGATTGCGTATTTCAAAGGCTTGGGCGAGCATTACAAAGCCGAGATTATTGGCAGCATTCCGGTGGGCGAAGAGGTGAGCCTGTATCGCGAAGGCAAGTTTGAAGACCTCTGTCGTGGCCCGCACGTGCCCAGCACCGGCAAACTGAAATTCTTCAAGCTCATGAAGCTGGCGGGCGCGTACTGGCGCGGCGATCATCGCAACGAAATGCTCCAGCGAGTTTACGGAGTCGCGTTTGCCAGCAAAGAAGATTTGGCGCAGCACCTCACCATGCTCGAAGAGGCTGAAAAGCGCGATCACCGCAAACTTGGCCGCGAGCTGGATCTCTTTCACATCGATGAGCACAGCCCTGGCACCGTGTTTTGGCATCCCAAGGGCTGGACGCTTTGGCAGCAGGTCGAGCAATACATGCGCAAGGTGTATGTGGACAACGGCTACCAAGAAGTCAAAGGCCCGCAAATTCTCGATCAGAGCTTGTGGGAGAAAACCGGCCATTGGGAGAAATACCGCGAAAACATGTTCGTCACAGAGAGTGAAAAGCGCGACTATGCACTGAAGCCGATGAACTGCCCCGGCCACATCTTGATCTACAAGCAAGGCATCAAAAGCTACCGCGATTTGCCACTGCGCTTCGGTGAATTTGGCCAATGCCATCGCAACGAGCCCACCGGCGGCTTGCACGGCATCATGCGCGTGCGCGCCTTCACGCAAGACGATGGCCACATCTTCTGCACCGAAGATCAAATCCAAGCCGAGGTGATTGCGTTCACGACGCTGCTGCAAAAAGTCTATGCCGATTTTGGCTTCAACAACATCATCTACAAACTCTCCACCCGCCCTGAAAAACGCATTGGCACGGAAGAGAGCTGGGATAAAGCCGAGGCAGCACTCGCCGAAGGCTTAAAAGCCAGCGGCTGCGATTTTGAATACCTGCCGGGCGAGGGCGCGTTCTATGGGCCGAAGATTGAATACACGCTCAAAGACGCACTGGGTCGCCCTTGGCAATGCGGCACGATTCAGGTCGATCCCAACATGCCAGAACGCTTAGATGCAGAGTTTGTGGACAGCGACGGCGAGCGCAAACGCCCCATCATGCTGCACCGCGCGATCGTGGGCAGCCTAGAGCGCTTCATCGGCATCTTGATCGAGCAGCACGCTGGCGCGCTGCCTGCTTGGCTTGCGCCTACGCAAGCCGTGGTGTGCAGCATTACTGATGCGCAAAACGATTACGTGGCAATAGTTGCAAAAGAACTCAAAGCCCAAGGCTTGCGCGTGGACACCGACACACGTGGCGAAAAAATCACCCGCAAAATTGCCGAGGCCGCAGCCCGCAAAGTACCTTACATCATTGTCGTTGGTGACAAAGAAAAAGAAGCCGGCCAAGTCGCCGTCCGCGCGCGTGGGCAGCAGCAGTCAGCCGTGATGCCTTTGGTCGAAGCGATGGCATTGATTCGCGTGGCGATTGAGCAAAAAACTTAATGGCGATGCGGCTGATTGCGCAGCTCGGTGCGATTTCCTAATTGATTGAAGAACGAAATAACCCCATGCAACACGACAAAATCCTCATCCTCGATTTTGGCTCCCAAGTCACCCAACTCATTGCCCGCCGCGTGCGCGAAGCGCATGTGCTCTCGGAGGTGCATCCATGTGATGTGACTAGCGAATGGGTGCGCGAGTATGCGAAGAACAACGCGCTCAAAGGCATCATCCTCTCGGGCTCGCATGCGAGCGTGTATGCGGTTGAAGATCGTGCGCCACAAGCAGCGTTTGAGCTGGGCATCCCCGTGCTGGGTATTTGTTATGGCATGCAGACGATGGCGCAGCAACTTGGCGGCAAAGTCGAAGCCGGCAAGACGCGTGAGTTTGGCTATGCCGAGGTCAGGGCGCATGGGCATACCAGTTTGCTCAAAGGCATCGAAGATTTCACCACGCCAGAGGGCTACGGCATGCTCAAGGTGTGGATGAGTCATGGCGATAAAGTCACCGAGCTACCTCCTGGCTTCAAGCTGATGGCGAGCACGCCCAGCTGCCCGATTGCCGGCATGGCCGATGAGGCGCGCAGGTTTTATGCGGTGCAGTTTCATCCTGAAGTCACGCACACGTTGCAGGGCAAAGCGCTGATCGAGCGCTTTGTGTTGGATATTTGCGGCGCGAAAAAAGATTGGATCATGAGCGACTACATCGCCGAGGCTGTGGCCAAAATCAAAGCGCAAGTGGGCGATGAAGAGGTGATTCTGGGCCTCTCAGGCGGCGTTGATTCCAGCGTGGCTGCCGCGCTGATTCACCGCGCTATTGGCAATCAACTCACCTGTGTGTTTGTCGATCATGGCTTGCTTCGCTTAAACGAAGGCGATGCGGTGATGGCGATGTTTGAAGGCAAGTTTGGCTTGAAGGTGATTCGTGCCGATGCCAGCGAGCTGTTCTTAGGCAAGCTTGCAGGAGTTGCTGAGCCAGAAGCTAAGCGCAAAATCATTGGCGGCTTGTTTGTCGATGTTTTTAAGGCTGAAGCTGAGAAATTAAAACAAAATGGGCATTTTACCGGCATAGAATCTACACAGTTTGCTATAAATTCAGGAGTAAAGGCCGCATCTGTAAAAGGTGCAAAATGGCTCGCCCAAGGCACGATCTATCCCGATGTCATCGAATCCGGCGGCGCAAAAAGCAAAAAAGCCGTCACCATCAAAAGCCACCACAACGTCGGTGGCCTGCCCGAGCAGCTCGGCTTAAAACTGCTAGAGCCCCTGCGCGACCTCTTCAAAGACGAAGTGCGCGAACTCGGCGTGGCCCTCGGCCTCCCGCATGAGATGGTCTATCGCCACCCCTTCCCCGGCCCCGGCCTCGGCGTGCGCATCTTGGGTGAAGTGAAAAAAGAATACGCCGATCTATTGCGTAAAGCCGACGCCATCTTCATCGAAGAGCTACGCAATTTTAAAGACGAACAAAGCGGCAAAAACTGGTACGAACTCACCAGCCAAGCCTTCACCGTTTTCCTCCCAGTCAAAAGCGTAGGCGTCATGGGCGATGGCCGCACGTATGACTATGTCGTCGCCCTGCGCGCCGTCGTCACCAGCGATTTCATGACCGCAGATTGGGCTGAACTGCCATATGCCCTGCTCAAGAAAGTAAGCGGGAGGATCATCAATGAAGTGCGCGGAATCAATCGCGTGACGTATGACGTGAGCTCCAAACCGCCTGCGACGATTGAGTGGGAATAAAATACGGGAATCCCGTATAATATGCTATGCAAACTGTTATTGAAACCCCAACGTTTCAGAAGCAAGCCGAGAAAATTTGGACAGATGTTGAGCGATTAGCTTTCATTGATTGGATTGCTGAGAACCCGTTGTCTGGTGATGTGATCCCGGGTGCGGACGGCGCACGCAAGGTTCGCTGGAGTCGTGCTGGTTCAGGTAAATCTGGCGGTGCGCGGGTGATTTACTTCAGCTTGACTGAGCAGGAAGTTGTGTTGTTGATTGCGGCTTATGCGAAGTCTG
>JAYVJQ010000274.1:0-5058 GCA_043769055.1 Allobrachymonas sp. | reverse complement strand
GGCCACATCTGTTCCGCCGAGTTGCCATTCGGTCAGGCGCGCGGCGAGTTGTACGGTGGAGGTGTGTTTGCCGCGCTCATCAAGCACAACGAGGCGCGTGCCTTTTGGAATCGCTGCTTCAATGCGCTCACGCTCAGCGAGCATGAGCGCAGCGGTGTTTTTATTGTTCGTGCGCGGCTCGGTTTTGATGGCTTTGAGTTCGAGCTTGATCTCGGGTGGGAAGCGTTTAGCGTAATCATACCACGCGGTTTGCGCCCAATCGGGCACGCGCTGGCCAACTGCGACCACCAGCAACTTCATGCAGACTTTTTAGCAGGCGCTTTTTTAGCAGCGACTTTTTTTGCTGCTGCTTTCTTGGCCACGGCTTGTGGTGAAGGCTTGGCAATAGATTTTTTAGCAGCTACTTTTTTGACTGGCGCTTTTTTCGCAGCGGTTTTGGCATCACTCGACACTACTTTTTTAGTAGCACTCAGCGCAGATTTCTTGCCGGCAGATGGCTTTTTTACCTTCTCAAGCGTGGCATACACCTTCTTCTCTTCCTCTTTTTGCGGCGCAGCATGCTTCATGCGCACGGGCTTCTCGCCCCAAATGTCTTCCAAGTGGTAATACTGGCGAATCGCGGGTTGCATGATGTGTACCACGCAAGCGCCGCAATCCACAATGATCCACTCGCCGTTGTCTTCACCTTCAATGCGCGGCTTTCCAAAGCCGGCTTCACGCACGGCATCGCGCACGCTCATAGCCAATGCCTTGGTTTGCCGATTGCTCGTGCCGCTGGCCACGATCACGCGCTCAAACAGACTGCTCAAATGCTCGGTGTCAAACACCATGAGATTTTGCGCCTTCACATCTTCCAAGCCATCAACGATGGCTTTTTGCAGCTTGGAGACATCGCGCTTGGCGGCAGTCTCGTTCTTAGGAGCTGCGGACGCTGTGGACACGGTGCGTGTGAGGTGGGCGGATTTTGGAATTGGCATTGAGACGGTTTTCAGAGGAAAGAATACAGGTGATTTATGGCAATATACCTTGCAACAGCGGGCTTGACCAGATGATCAATCCCTTGGCCGTTGGCCACATGCGCGCGGATGGCGCTGGCGCTCGTGGGCATGGAGGGCATCGAAATCGTGAGATAAGGTATTTTAACCGTGTTTTTAAGGTCTTTTTGGCCATTAGCCGGCATAGAATCTGCGCGGAATGCTACTAAAAGTGTAGCGTTTTGCAGAATCGCTTCATACCGATGCCATTGTGGGAAGAAATTGAGCTGATCGCGTCCCATCAGTAGAAACAGCTCAGCTTGGGGAAATTCATCGCGCAGTTGCATCAAAGTGTCAATCGTGTAGGTTGGGCCACTGCGCTGCGTCTCGCGCGCATCCACTTGCGCGCCGAGCACGTCAGCAAACGCTAATTTGGTCATCTCGATGCGATGCGGTGCAGCAGTCAAGACGCGGCTTTTGTGCCAAGCTTGGCCCGTAGGCATCACGATCAAGCGATGGAGGTCGTGTTGTGCCAGCGCCGCCTGAGCTAATGCCTCGTGCGCCAGATGCGGCGGGTCAAACGCGCCGCCATACAGGCCGATGCGCGGCACGGCATTCACTCTCAAACCCAATCCTTGCACACGAGGAAATTTTTATACAAATCATGCTCAGGCGTGCCCGATTTAGGACGCCGCTTGTAAGCCCAGCTCACCATCGGAGGCATGCTCATGAGGATCGACTCCACACGCCCGCCCGATTGCAAGCCAAAGTGTGTACCGCGATCCCACACGAGATTGAACTCCACATAACGTCCACGCCGATACAGTTGAAAATCTCGCTCGCGCTGAGTAAAGGGTAAATCGCAGCGCCGCTCCACAATGGGCAAATAGGCAGGAATAAACGCATTACCAATCGATTGCATGAGCGAAAAGCCATTGGCAAAGCCACCCTCGGTGAAATCATCCATGAAGATGCCGCCAATGCCGCGTTGCTCTTTGCGATGCTTCAAATAAAAATACTCATCGCACCATTGTTTGAACTTCGGGTGCTTGTCCTCACCAAAGGGCGTGACAGCCATTTTGCACATTGTGTGAAAATGCACCGCATCGTCTTCAAAGCCGTAATACGGCGTGAGATCCATGCCGCCGCCAAACCAAAACACTGGCTCGCCCGCCGGCGTTTGAGCCGCGAGCATGCGCACATTCATATGTACCGTAGGCGCATACGGATTATGTGGATGAAACACCAAGGAAACGCCCAGCGCCTCAAACGGTGAGCCAGACAGCTCAGGCCGATGTTGAGTGGCCGACGGCGGGAGTTTGGGCCCACGCACATGCGAGAAGCCGCAGCCCGCACGCTCAAAAATCCCACCATCTTCCAACATGCAGGTGATGCCCTCGCCCTGCAAAGGCTCACCGGGGCGCTTTTTCCATTTGTCTTTTTGAAAATCCGAGCCATCAATACCGCTGAACGTGGCCACGATGTTGTCTTGTAGCTCCAGCAAATAGGTGCGAACTTTTTCGATACTCATAGCGAGGGCGTGTTAACACGATTTCTGGAGAGCGCGTTGCGAGTCAAAAAAGTCTCAGGCAAGGCGCGAAGTGCAGCCGGGGTCGCCCCCCGGCAAGACTTCGCAACGCCGCCTGAGGCTTTTTTGGCCGCAACCCGAAGGGAATGAGTGGCAAAAACCGCCACTCGTCGTTGCTCATCTAGGCAAGGCTCCAGCCTTGCCGTCGCTGTGCGCCTAGATTGGCGGCTTTTGTCACTCATTCGCGCCTCCAGAAATCGTGTTAACACGCCCTAATATTAATTCACAACAGTGTCTTTGCGATTAATCGCCGCATCGAGCAACACCACGGGGGCCATGTTCTCAGGTTTTAGGCCTCGAGCTGGTGCGCAAATTGCCGCCACTTGCGCCATATCGTGTGCTTCATCGCCTGTGAGCTGCACGAATTGATTGACTTTGCATTCACGCCGCGAGTAATCGAGCGTGATCACCAATAGCGGCACATCTGCAGCCACAGCCACACGATAGAAGCCACTCCTCCAGCCGGGGATGTATTTGCGCGTGCCCTCGGGTGCCAAGCCCAGCCAGAAATATTCGTTCTTTTGCTTAGCTGCGATCATCGCGTCTTGCATTTGCCGCGCCATGCCATGCTTAGAGGTGCGCTCCACAGGAATGCCGCCAATCCAGCGCAGCCACAGGCCGAGCAGAGGAATTTTGAACAGCGTATCTTTCCCCCAAAACTTCACCTGCACGCCAACTGCCCACTTGACGACAAACATCAGCGGCGCATCCCAATTGCTGGTATGCGGATACACCACCGCCACGCCTTGCAAGGTCGGGAAACCTTCAAACTCAACACGCCAGCCAAGGGCCTTGAGCAAGGCAGCGGCTGAACGGCTGCCATGGAATTGGTATTTGAAGGGCTTGGAAAAATTGATCACTGGCAGAGATGAAGAGGAACACAGAAAGCACAGAAATGACACAGAATTCACAGAAAAATTTCTTGGTTTTTCTTCTGCGCTTTCTGCGTCATTTCTGTGTTTTCTGTGTTCCTGACTTAAGGGTAGTTGAAATTCATTTCACCGCACGATACCCAATATCGCGCCGAAATTGCATCCCCTCAAACCCTATTGCAGAGATCACCTCGTAAACCCGCCCCTGCGCTTGCTTCACAGAATCTGCCAGCGCCGTGACGCAGAGCACGCGGCCACCGCTCACCAGCGTTTGGCTACTCTCAGCTGCCGTGCCGGCATGGAACACCACCGCATCGTCGCCCACCGAAGAATCACCCTTGGGCAAGCCCTTGATCACATCGCCTTTGCGCGGATTCATGGGGTAGCCATGCGCGGCGAGCACCACGCCGAGCGCCACGCGGCGATCCCATTGCAGCTCGATGGTGTCGAGCTTCTCATCTGTGGCGGCTAGCAACACATCGATCAAATCGCTCTTCAAGCGCATCAAAATCGGCTGCGTCTCGGGGTCGCCCAATCGGCAGTTGAACTCCAGCGTTTTGATTTTTCCATCGGGCGTGATCATCAAGCCTGCATACAGGAAGCCGGTGTAGGTGATGCCGTCTTTTTCCATGCCCTTGATCGTGGGCATGATCACCTCGCGCATCGCTCGCGCATGCACATCGGGCGTGACCACAGGCGCGGGCGAATAAGCGCCCATACCGCCCGTGTTCGGCCCTTGGTCGCCATCCTGCAATCGCTTATGGTCTTGGCTCGTGGCCAGTGCCGTCACGTTTTTGCCATCGCAGAGCACGATGAAGCTGGCTTCTTCGCCTTGGAGGAATTCCTCAATCACAACTCTTGCTTCACCGTTGTGCTGCACACCATAGCTGTTCGATGCCAGCATATCGTCCACCGCCGCATGCGCCTCATCCAAGCTCATCGCAACGACAACGCCCTTGCCCGCCGCCAAGCCATCGGCCTTCACCACAATCGGCGCGCCTTTTTTATCAAGGTAGGCATGCGCAGCCGCCACATCGGTAAACGTTTCAAACTCAGCCGTCGGAATGCCATGCCGCGCCATAAACGCTTTGCTAAACGCTTTGGAGCTTTCGAGTTGCGCAGCAGCTCGCGTAGGCCCAAAAATCCGAAGACCCTTCGCGCGAAACTCATCCACCACGCCCGCAGCCAACGGCGCTTCTGGCCCCACAACTGTCAACGCTATCTTTTCAGTAGCAGCAAAGGCAGATAATTCGCCGGGTGATGACAGATTTAAGTTAATTAGTCGCCCATCCAACGCCGTGCCCCCATTGCCCGGTGCCACATACACGCACTGCACCTTGGGCGATTGAGCTATTCTCCATGCCAACGCATGCTCACGGCCTCCACCGCCAATCACAAGTATTTTCATTTTTTTAAATTTCCGCGTTGTGATAAACGTTTTGAACGTCATCGATCTCTTCAATCATGTCAAGTAGCTTCTGCATTTTCGCGGCATCGTCGCCAGATAATGCAATCGTGTTTTCAGCGCGCATCGTCACTTCAGCAATTTCGGGTTGGAAGCCTGCGGCCTCAAGCGCATTTTTCACAGCTTCAAAATCATGCGGTGAAGTCAGCACTTCGATGC
>JAYVJQ010000273.1:0-5019 GCA_043769055.1 Allobrachymonas sp. | reverse complement strand
CATGAAAGAGGTTGGCGCGCTTCTCATCCCAGCGCTGATTCCTTGCCGCAAACATTTGAACCTGCCCGACACCGCCACGCTTGCTGACGTAGCCGCGCATCCCCAACTACGCAGCGCCATGCAAACCATGCTGAACACATTGGCGCAATCATCCACAGGCTCAGCCACCCGCATCAGCCGCGCCCTGCTGCTAACCGAGCCGCCCAGCATTGACAAAGGCGAGATCACCGACAAAGGCAGCATCAACCAACGCGCCGTGCTCTCTGCTCGCGCGGCTTTGGTAGATGCGCTGTATGAAGGCAACTTGCCGCACATGCTCACACCCACTTCTTGAACACCCCACGATCAGGAGCCCACCATGCCAGCACCTCTTCACGCATTGAACCGCCGCCAAGTGCTGATTGCCAGCTGCGCTTGCATGCTTGCTGCGCCCAGCGTGCAAGCGCAGCTCGCGCCGCTTGAAACGGCGAAGATTTTGCTTGGTGTGCCGCCCGGTGGCTTGGGTGATCGGCTGGCGCGTGGCATTGCCGAGCGGCTGCGCGGTGTGTATGCGCAAAATGTGGTGGTCGATAACAAACCCGGCGCTGGCGGCCAGCTTGCCGTGGTGGGCTCGCGCGATGGCGCGGCGGATGGCAGCAATCTGCTGCTCTCGATTTCGTCGGCATTTTCTGTCTACCCCTACACCTATCCCAAGCTGCCCTACAAGCCCGACGACATGGCCCCGCTCACGCTGGCCTGCTATGCCAACCACGGCTTGGCCGTGGGCCCGCTCGTGCCCGAGAGTGTTAAAAATCTGCGTGATTTTCTGGCTTGGGCCAAGGCCAATCCCGATAAAGCCAACTATGGCTCGCCCGCTGCTGGCTCGATTGCACACCTCGTGATGGCGCATGTGGAGCACCTGAGCAAAGCTGGATTGCGGCATGTACCCTATCGCGGCTCAGGGCCGGGTGTGACGGATTTACTCGGCGGGCAAATCGCGGCGATGTCGTCTCCTGCTGGCGTATTTTTACCGCATGCGGCTGCGGGCAAATGTCGCTTGCTGGCCATCTCCGGCGCGCAGCGCGCCAGCTATTTCAAGGAGGTGCCTACCTACCGCGAGCAAGGCATCAACATCACCGCGCGCGAGTGGTATGGCTTTTTCTTGCCTGGCAAAGCATCGCCCGAAGTGATTGCCCGCGCCTCGCAAGCCTTTCAAAAAGTGCTCACCTCGCCCGAGTTGATCGCCAGTTTCGCGCAACTCGGCCTTGATGTGGCTTACAGCACGCCGCAGGAGCTGGCGCAAATTCTCAAATCCGATGATCTAGAGTGGCGCGATGCCGTGCGCCAAATTGGATTCACCGCAGATTCTTAAAGCGCACCACACCGATGCAAGATTTTGATGCCAGCGCGATAGAGAGTTTCGACTCGCTGCATGCCATGCATGCGGATATGCGCGCGCGCTGCCCCGTGGGACGCACCGAGGCGTTGGGCGGCTTTTGGGCCTTGTTTCGCCATGCCGATGTGCTGGCCGCTTTGCAGCAGCCCACGCGCTTTGTGACCTCCGTGCAAAACGTCGTGCCCAAGGTGGCGTTCACAGGCCGCAGGCCACCGCTGCACCTTGACCCACCCGAGCACACGCCCTATCGCGCCGCGCTCAATCCGCTGCTCTCCACCGAGAAAATTGCGCGGCTTGAGCCTGCCATCCACCGAATTTGCACTGAGCTGATGCAGCCACTGGCTACGCGTGGCCATGCCGATATTTGCGAAGACTATGCCAGCCACCTCGCGGTGCGCGTGTTTGGCCACTGGATGCAATTGCCGCCAGCCATGGTGCAAGTGCTGCGCGATGCCGGCCAAGCCTTTGTGATGGCCGTGCGTAGCGCGCAGCCTGATTCGATGAAGCGCACCAGCCTTGCCCTGTATGAGATGGCGCGCGAGCTGATTGCGCTGCGCCAGCGCGAGTCGCTTGATCCCGATACTGACCCCACCAGCGCCTTGCTGGCTGCGCGCGATGCCGCAGGCCAGCCGTTTCATGCGGAGATGGTCGTGGGCACGGTGCGGCAAGTGCTAGTGGTGGGGATCGTTGCGCCCACGGTGTTTTTGGGCGGCGTGTGTGTGCATCTTTCGCGCCACCCAGATTTGCAGCAGCTATTGCGCGCGCAGCCCGATCTCTTGCCCGCAGCGATAGAAGAGTTTTTGCGGCTGTACACGCCCTATCGCGGCTTTGCGCGCACGGCCACTGAAGATATTGAAATCAACGGCCGCCAGATCAAAGCGCAAGAGCCGATTGCCTTGGTGTATGCCTCGGCCAACCGCGATGAAGCGGTGTTTGAGCGGCCCGATGAATTTATTTTGCATCGCCCCAATTTGCATCAGCACATTGCCTTTGGCCACGGCGCGCACTACTGCGCAGGCGCGGCGCTTGCACGGCTTGAGATGCGCGTAGCGCTGCAAGTGCTGCTGGAGCAAACGCATGCCTTTAGCCTGGCAGCCGAGCCTGAGCCTGCGCCCTACCCCGAAGCTGGCACATTGAGTGTGCCTTTGAATTTAGTTGCCCAACCCGCTTGATTTTTATTTGTTCACTAGGAGACATCGCATGACAACCACCCGCCGCCAATTCACCCAAGCCACAGCCGCTACGCTTTTAGGAGCATCTAGCATCTCGACCAGTTGGGCGCAAGGCAAGATCGATACTTTAAAAATCATCGTCGGCTTTCCGCCCGGCGGCACGACCGATGCTTTCGCGCGGCGCGTGGGCGAGAAGCTGCGCGGCATTTATGCCACCAATGTGATCATTGAAAATCGCCCCGGCGCAGGTGGCCAAATCGGCGTGACCACACTGAAGAACTCTCCCGGTGATGGCAGTGTGATGCTCTACACACCGGCCTCGATGCTCACCGTGTATCCGCATTCGTATTCCAAGCTGCCGTATGCGCAAAGCGATGTCGCGCCGATCACGATTGGCCATGCTACCGATCACGCCTTCGTGGTGGGCTCGGCTGTGCCAGCAGACGTGACGAATCTCAAGCAATACATCGCTTGGGCCAAGGCCAATCCCGGCAAGGCCAATGTGGGCAACCCCGGTGCAGGCTCTATGCCGCATTTGCTGGCTGGGCGCTTGGCAGCGATTGCGGATTTTCAGCAAACCAATGTTCCCTTCCCAGGTTCTGGCCCCGGCGTGCCGCAGGTGTTGGGCGGCCAACTCGCAGCGATGTCGTCGCCGCTTGGCGATTGGGTGCAGCATGTCAAAACTGGCCGCGTGCGCATCTTGGCCACTTCTGGCCCCACACGCTCGCCGTTTGTGGATAACGTGCCCACTTACAAAGAGCAAGGCTTTGGCGAGCTCGTGATCCGTGAATGGTTTGGTTTCTTCTTGCCCGCTACGGCAAACCAAGCTGTGCGTGACCGTGCCTCCACCTTTTTGCGTGCCTCACTGATTCAGCCCGATGTGATCACCTCCATGGCTCCTTTGGCCGCGCATGTAGACCCCGTCACGCAAGATCAATTCGCAGCCCGCATGAAATCCGACACTGAATTCGCCGGGCGCTTGGTGAAGGCTTTGGGCTTTAGGGCAGACTCCTAACAACAAAACACAGGAACGCAGAAAACACAGAAACTACGCAGAATTCGCAAAAGGATTCAGAGGAAGAAGCATTTTCTTTTTCTGTGCCTTCTGTGTGATTTCTGTGAATTCTGTGCTTCCTTTTCTAGCAAGCTGCTAAGCACCATGAGCAAAACATTCATCTACGAAGTCGAAGTCATGTTCGCAGATTGCGATCCAGCGGGCATCGTCTTCTTCGCCAATTTCAGTAAATGGATGGATGCCTCATCGCTCAATTTTTTCGTGCAATGCGGCATACCGCCTTGGCGTGATCTGGTCAAAACTGAAGGCATCATTGGCACGCCGCTCTTGGAGATTCACACCAAATTCTCCGTGAGCGCCACTTATGGCGAGCGATTGCAAATTCATACCTCGGTCGAAGAATGGGGGCGCAAAACGATTTTGCAGCGCCACATCGTCAAGCGCGGTGACACGCTGATTTGCGAAGGCACAGAGCGCCGCGCTTTGTGCATCAAGCATCCAGAAGACGCGAGCCGCATCAAAGCGATTGAAATACCGGAGTGGTTCAAAGCACGCTGCATTTGAAATCACCTCCAACACAACACACAACACCTGAGGAGACTTCCATGAACACATTTTTTAAACAAAATCGGCCAGTAGTCTTATTGTTTACTGCGCTGAGTGCTACTCTTTTAGTAGCATGCAGCAACATGCCCGGTGCAGCATCGCTGCCCATTTTTGCTGTAGCCAAACCCGCCACTTTGAGCGCCTGCGCTAATCTCCCCGCCCATTTCAAGTTTGAAAAAACCCTGCTTACCTCCGCAGAAACCGTAGCCGCAGGCAAGATCGGCGCAGGCGCACTAGCCACGGCTTACAACGCGCCAGAGCATTGCTTGGTGAAGGGCAGCATGCATCAGCGCAAAGGAATCAACGATCAAGACTTTGCGATCCAATTTGAAATGCGCCTGCCCAAAGATTGGAATGGCCGCTTTTATCATCAGGTCAATGGCGGCATTGATGGCGTGGTGCAGCCCGCACTCGGCGCTTTGGGCGGCGGCCCGCTCACAGGCGCGCTCGCGCAAGGCTTTGCCGTAATTTCATCTGACGCAGGCCACACAGGCCGCCAAAATCCGCGCTTTGGCGAAGACCCTGAGGCTCGTGCCGATTACGGCTACAAGGCCGTCGGCAAACTCACTCCTATGGCCAAGCAGCTCATTGCCGCAGCCTATGGCAAAGCACCCGATCGCTCCTACATCGGCGGCTGCTCCAACGGCGGGAGGCATGCACTCGTGGCAGCCTCACGCTACCAAAATGAATACGACGGTTATCTGGTGGGCGCGCCCGGCTATCGCCTGCCCAATGCCGCTTTGCAGCAGCTCTGGGCGCTGCCCGCATGGAAAGCCTTGGCCACGCCAGATGCCACCGTCAACCACCCCTTCGCACCCAACGTAAAGCTACCCGACCTAGGCACAGCCTTC
>JAYVJQ010000272.1:0-2522 GCA_043769055.1 Allobrachymonas sp. | reverse complement strand
CGTTTTTTGAGCGGCTAAAGCCACGGGCGCAGGAGCAGCGGCAGCCGGAGGGGGCTGAAATTCTGGGCGCTCAATACGAGCGACGCGCACCATATCTTCAAAACTGCCTGGCGTTGTCGCGCCGTAGAAGACATCGGCGGCGGTTTCGCTGTTGAAGCGAGAATCGTCGAGCAGATTGTCGATTGCACTTTTTCCAGCACTGCTTTCTGAAGATTCAGAGGGGCTGGGCGCTCGCCTCGCAAGACTGGGCTCAACCAAGCGAACCATGCCTAAATTAATGAGTTCAATCAAGAGCTCGCTGACATCGCCAAAACCCTTCAAGGTTTGGGTATAGAGATTGACAGCCTGAGCACTATCGATGGCCAGTAGCAAAACACGCAAGCGTCGCGGCATCTCGCGAGGATCGCGTTTGATGATCTCATTGCCACGTTCGGTGCGCACAACGATGTAGGCACTGAGCATCAAGAGCTCTGGTTTAGTCATCAAGGACATAGTTGTGACGAGTTGTCAGGATGAGTCGATAAATGTTAGCTGTATTATGCGAAAGTTTTCGTTTTGTCAAAAAATATACTTCTCTACAGGTTGAACTTAACTCAATTCAGCGATTAACTCAATTTCAACGCATGCGCCCAGCGGGATTTGTGCCACGCCGAATGCGCTGCGTGCATGCGCGCCGGTTCGCGCCCCGAAGACTTGGCCGAGCAGCTCGGAGCAGCCGTTGGTCACGATGTGTTGCTCCGTGAAGTCGGGGGTGGAGTTGACCAAGCTCATGACTTTGACGATGCGCTTGATTTTGTTGAGATCACCACCCTGAGCTTGGCACGCAGCATGCAAGACCGCCATCAGCTGGATCGCGCAATTTCGAGCCGCGAGTTTGCCTTCGTCGGTGGTGACGTTTTTGCCCAACTGGCCAACCCACACAGCGCCATCTTTACGCGCGATTTGGCCGGAGACGAAGATCAGCTGGCCCGTTTGCACAAAGGGCACATAAGCGGCGGCAGGCGCAGCCACGGGAGGCAATTCAATACCGAGGTTTTTCAGGTTGTCGTAGGCACTCATGAGGCTCTGGGCTCCGTAAGATAATGAAAACAAAACCGCATCGTAGCGGAACACCACAACACGACAAGCCAATCCATGCTGTTTATTTCCATGCCGCTACTTGGCTTCGTGATGGGCTGCGCTTTGCAATTGCAGCAGTCGGCATTGTTTTCGGCTGGTTTTTGCATGCTTTTTAGCGGATTAGCCGGCGTGTTGATTGCGTGGCGTGCTACTCAATTAATAGCAAATTGGCGCTCAGCACCGAGCAGCATCAGCCGCATGAAGCGCGGCGCTGATTTACTGATGCTGAGCTTGATGGCGGCAATGCTTGGGTTTGGCCAAGCGGGCTGGCGCGCTAGCAGCTTTGCGCAGCAGGCTATTCTCACTGAGTTGGAAGGGCGCGATATTCGCATCACAGGCGTTGTGGCTGCCATGCCGCAACGCGATGAATCGGGCATTCGATTTCGAATCGATGTGGAATCGGCGCTGCTTTGGGAGGATGGCAAACTAAAGGCCGTACAGTTGCCGCCGCGCATCCAATTGGCTTGGTATCGCAGCTTGCCGCGCTTGTCGGAAGATGCGTCGCTCGCGCCCTTTGCCGAGCTCCAAGCCACGCAAGGCGATATCCGAGCCGGCGAGCGCTGGCAAATGGTGGCGCGGCTCAAAGCGCCGCATGGCAACATGAATCCGCATGGTTTTGATTACGAGCTGTGGCTCTGGGAGCAGGGCATTGGTGCGACGGGTTACATCCGAGCCACGCCACGCGAGGCTGCGCGCGGCGATGGGCCTGCCAAGCTGGGCAACACGTGGCAGCACCCGATTGAAGCAGCTCGCCAAAGCGTGCGCGATGCGATTCTTGCGCGAATCAGCAGCCCGCAGCTGGCTGGCGTGATTGCCGCTCTGGCCGTCGGTGATCAAGCGGCGATTGATCGCGCGGATTGGGATATCTATCGCGCGACGGGCGTAGCACACCTGATGAGCATTTCCGGCCTTCACATCACGATGTTTGCTTGGGGCGCGGCGCTGATCATTGGCGGACTTTGGCGGCGCAGCATGCGGCTGACGAATGCGCTGCCGGCGCAACATGCGGCGCTCGTCGGGGGTGTTTTGCTGGCTGCCGCTTACGCGCTGTTTGCGGGCTGGGGCGTGCCGGCGCAGCGCACAGTGTGGATGCTGGGTGTGGCGGCGTTTTTGAAGCTGCTGGGGCTGCGCTGGCCTTGGCCGCTGGTCTGGCTCGGTGTGCTTGCTGTGATCGTCGCGATAGATCCCTGGGCGCTTCTGTCTGCTGGCTTTTGGCTGAGCTTTGTGGCCGTGGGGATTCTGTTTGCCAGCGAAATGGGCACGCTGCGCGGGGGCAGGGCACGCGAGGAAAATGCAAATCCATCGCAGAGTCTGTGGGGACGCCTCAAAAATATGTTTCGCGAGCAATGGGTGATCACGCTGGCGCTCGCCCCTTTAAGTCTCATTTTGTTTAACCAAGTCTC
>JAYVJQ010000271.1:0-3002 GCA_043769055.1 Allobrachymonas sp. | reverse complement strand
GGGCATGCGCGGCGCGCTGCTGTTGCTTGATGAGCGCTTTGTGTTGCTGACCGTTGGAATAGCCGCTTTTGGCCGCGCGATTGCGGAGGTCGGCGCTGTGATGATTGTGGGCGGCAATATCGATGGCTTCACGCGGGTGATGACGACGGCGATTGCGCTGGAGACGAGCAAAGGCGATTTGCCGCTGGCTCTAGGGCTGGGTTTGGTGCTGATGCTGATCGTGCTGGGCTTGAACGCGCTGATTGCGTTGATTAAGAACTGGCGTGAGAAGCGCGAGATGTATGCAGGAGCGGTTGGGGTATGAGCCAACCCGTGGTTCTCAGTTTGAAAGATGCGCAGGTGCGCTTGGGCCATGTGCAGGCGCTGCAAGCATTGAATTTCTCGATCGCTCAGGGTGAATCGGTGGCCTTGGTGGGCGCGAATGGCAGTGGAAAAAGCACACTGCTGCGCCTGCTGCAAGGCTTGATTGCACCGACTGCGGGCAGTGTGTATCAAGCCGATCTCAAGAGCCAAGGTTTTGTACATCAACGCCCGTGGATGCTGCGCGCCAGTGTGCTCACCAATGTGGCACTCGCAGGCTGGCTGCGTGGCATGAAGTGGCGTGAGGCTAAGATGGCTGCGGCTACATCGTTGCAGCAAGTCGATCTGGCCGATCTTGCGCAGCGCCCCGCGCGCACGCTCTCAGGCGGGCAGCAGCAGCGCTTAGCCGTGGCGCGCGCCTGTGTGAGTCAGCCGCGCGTGCTGCTGCTTGATGAACCCACCAGCAGCCTCGCGCCGCAATCTAAGCGCGAGCTGGAGCAGCTCATGCAGCAGCTCAAATCGCAAAGCATGACTTTGGTGTTTGCGAGCCACAACCTAGGCCAAGTCAAGCGGCTGGCCACGCGAGTGATTACGCTTGAGCAAGGCAACATCGTCTCAGACAGTGCCGTCACCCACTTTTTTGAGAAAAATAAGTCGATTGCCGTCATGGAATATGAATAGTTTGCTATGAAAATAATAGTTCTCTTGATGGCGTGTGTACTTGCTGCCAAGCTGCATGCGCAGCCTATTACGCTGGCGAGCACCACGTCCACCGAGCAATCGGGCCTGTTTAGTCACTTGCTGCCTGAGTTCAAAAAAGCCACGGGCATCGATGTCAAGGTCGTCGCGCTTGGCACCGGCCAAGCGTTGGATATAGCGCGACGCGGCGATGCCGATGTGCTCTTGGTGCATGACCAAGCAGCTGAAGAAAAATTCGTAGCGGATGGTTTTTCTACTAAGCGCTATGCCGTCATGTACAACGATTTCGTGTTGATTGGCCCCAAGACTGATCCTGCAAAAATTAAAGGGCTCAATGTAGTGGGTGCTCTGAAAAATATCCGTGGCAGGAATGCGAGCTTCATCTCGCGTGGTGATAAGTCTGGCACCCATTCTGCGGAGCTTCGTTATTGGGCGGAAGCAGACCTGTTCAAACTACCGAACCAAAAAGGCGCGCGCTATCGCGAATGCGGCTGCGGCATGGGGCAGGCTTTGAATATGGCCTCCAGCGCGGGTGCTTATGTGCTCTCGGATCGTGGGACGTGGTTGAATTTTAAGAACCGGGAAGATTTGTCGGTGCTAGTGGAGGGCGATCCGCGTTTGTTCAACCAATATGGTGTGATGGCCGTGAACCCAGCCAAACATTCACATGTGAAAGCGCAAGATGCTCAGCGCTTCGTTGATTGGATCATCTCACCCGCAGGGCAAGCCAGTATTGCGAGCTACAAAATTGGCGGCGAGCAAGTGTTTTTCCCGAATGCGATCAAATGAAACCGCATGGTTTTGAAAACTGAATACTCTCACAACCACTTTTGCATGAAGGTGGCTGTACCAGCTTTGGGGTCAAGCGCATAGGGCGCGAAGCCGAAGCGTTGGTAGCTTTTCATGGCGACTGCATTGCCAGTGAGCACTTCTAGCGTGATCTTGCAGGCGTTGCGCGCTTTGGCTTCTGCTTCCACTGCTTGCATGAGCAGTTGCGCCACGCCTTGGCCGCGTGCGCTACTCAAAACCACGATGTCGTGGATGTTGATGAGGGGTTGGGCTTTGAAGGTGCTGTAGCCCTCGAAGCAGTTGGCCAGACCAATCGGCTCGCCAGCTTCGTTCCATGCGATGAAGCTGAAGGCAAAGGGGCGATTGCTCAGATCACTACACAGGCGTGCAAGCGCTTCGGGTGCAATGGGCGCACCGCCGCCCATTGGGTCGCACGCATAGTGGTTGAGCAGGCTGATGAGAGCTTGCGCGTCAACTGCGGATGTGTAGTCAACGCGCTTGACTGCGATCATACGTAGTCACTCACGGGGATGCAACTGCAAGCGAGATTGCGGTCGCCATACACGTTATCCAAGCGGCCCACGGGTGCCCAGTATTTGCTGTGTTGCTTGGCATTTAATGTGGCGCTGGCTACCGAGCGTGGGTAGGGGCGTGTCCACTCATCGGCGCTCACGTTTTGTGCAGTGTGCGGGGCATTTTTGAGAGGGTTATTGTCCTGCGGCCATCCTCCACGATCTGGGCCTTTTTCAATCTGCGCAATCTCCGCGCGAATCGCGATCATGGCGTTGATGAATCGATCAATCTCGCGCAAATCTTCGCTCTCGGTGGGCTCGACCATGAGTGTGCCTGCCACGGGGAAGCTTAAAGTGGGTGCGTGAAAGCCGTAGTCAATCAAGCGCTTGGCCACATCTTCAGCAGTCACGCCGCAGGTTTCTTTGATGGGGCGCAAATCCAAAATGCACTCGTGTGCCACATAGCCAGCATCGCTTGCATACAGCGTGGGGAAATGATCTTTCAAGCGCGCGCTGATGTAGTTGGCGCTCAGAATAGAAATTTCTGTTGCATCCTTCAAGCCTTCAGCGCCCATCATGCGGCAATACATCCAACTGATGGGTAGCACGGCGGCATTGCCCAGCGGCGCTGCGCTCACAGCGCCCACGCCTTGCGTTTTAATCCCACCCGTTTCGTGGCCGGGCAGGAATGGCACCAGATCT
>JAYVJQ010000270.1:0-7740 GCA_043769055.1 Allobrachymonas sp. | reverse complement strand
CTTCAGGAGCACAACATGTCCAACTCGTCAACCCAAGATGCGTGGTATCCGCCCGGTAGCCAACCGCAAGACCGCACCAGTCAAACCGACGACGCCCGCATCAAGGACATCACCGTGCTACCGCCTCCTGAACATTTGATTCGCTTCTTCCCGATTCGCGGCACCGCCGTGGAATCGCTGATTGAAGCCACCCGCAAAAGCATTCATAACATCTTGCATGGCAAAGACGATCGCCTGTTGGTCGTCATTGGCCCTTGCTCGATTCACGATCCTGCCGCCGCGCTGGATTACGCTCGCCGCTTGAAGGAAGTGCGCACTAAATATGCCGACACGCTAGAAATTGTGATGCGCGTGTATTTCGAGAAGCCGCGCACCACCGTGGGCTGGAAGGGCTTGATCAATGACCCCTACCTTGATGAGAGCTACCGCATCGACGAGGGCCTGCGCATTGCGCGCCAGTTGCTCATTGAAATCAACCGCCTCGGCCTGCCCGCCGGCAGTGAATTCTTAGACGTGATCTCCCCGCAATACATCGGCGATTTGATCGCTTGGGGCGCCATCGGTGCGCGCACGACCGAGAGCCAGGTTCACCGCGAGCTGGCCAGCGGTCTGTCTGCCCCGATTGGCTTCAAAAACGGCACAGATGGCAACATCAAAATCGCTACCGATGCGATACAAGCCGCAGCGCGCGGGCATCACTTTTTGTCGGTTCATAAAAACGGCCAAGTGGCCATCGTGCAAACCAATGGCAACCCCGATTGCCACGTGATTTTGCGCGGCGGCAAAACGCCCAATTACGAAGCCCCGCATGTGGCCGCAGCTTGCAAAGATTTGAGTGCCGCCAAGCTGCCCGCCAAACTCATGGTCGATTGCAGCCACGCCAACAGTTCCAAGCAACACGAAAAACAGCTCGATGTGACGCGCGATATCGCGGCTCAGATGAAGGCGGGAAGCAGCAGCATTTTCGGCGTGATGATCGAGAGCCATTTGCAAGCCGGCGCGCAGAAGTTCACACCGGGCAAAGATCAAGTATCTGCCTTGACCTACGGCCAGAGCATCACCGATGCGTGTCTGGGCTGGGATGATTCGATGCAGGCTTTGCAAGTGCTGTCTGAAGCGGTGAAGGCACGTAGAAATTAAATGGGGTCAGATACCATTTAAATTAAATGGGGTCAGATACCATTTAATTTTGCTTTGATGGCGTTGTTGGCGCTCTTGTGGCCTGCGTGAGACCTCTGCGCTCGGGCTCATGGATGCTGCGCGGGGTCGTGCGCAAGGTGCCCTTGCGCTGACGGACGAACGGAAACGCGTAACGTTTCCTAACCCTGTGCGGCAAAAAATCGCCCGAGCGCAGAGGTCTCACGCAGGCCGGAGATAGTGTTCAACCGCCGTCACCGAGCGCGTGCTGAGGTGCGTTCGATTTTTGAGCGCCAAAAATAGGATCGCCCGCCACCGAGTTCGCGTTGATATCTTCAGAATCGCCAACAGGCCGCGATGCAAGGGGCTGTGGCGGCTGGCGAAATGCGATTTGTGGCGCGCAAGGCGCGGGAAACGCTGCAAGCGTTTCACCTCGTACTTCAGGCGACAAGTGTCGCCTCCCTCCTTGCGCGGCAGTATGAGTCGGACGACACAGCCCCTTGCATCGCAGCCGCCCCACCCGAAGCGAAATCTTCAGAACACAAATGCTAAAAAATCAATAGCACTCCACGCATATTTTATGTCGGCTAGAGCATCAAAACACCTCAAAAATACGTTGTCACCTAAGCGCCGAGCGCTCAATAGAGATAGGGAAACCCATGCCGCCCATGCCACGCAACTGAGCGCACACTTGCATGCTTGAGAAATACGAATAGCACAGTAGGAGAAGCAAATGTTTGATTACGTGATTGTCGGTGGCGGCTCAGCTGGTTGTGTATTGGCGGCTCGCCTCTCGGAAGATCCGAATGTCAAAGTCGCGCTGCTAGAAGCCGGCCCGGCAGACAAATCGGTGCTCATACACTGCCCCGGCGGCTTGGCGCTCATGGCGCAGACCAAAATTGCCAACTGGGCTTATGAAACCGTCCCTCAAAAGGGGCTCAATGGCCGCAAAGGCTATCAGCCGCGCGGCAAAGTGCTCGGCGGCTCCAGCTCGATCAATGCAATGATCTACGTTCGCGGCCAGCGGGAAGACTACGACGATTGGGCCGCGCAGGGCAACAGCGGCTGGGCTTGGAACGATGTGCTGCCCTACTTCAAGCGCTCTGAAAATAACGAGCGCGGTGCTGATGAGCTGCATGGCGCTGGCGGGCCTTTGAATGTGAAAGACCTTACTTCGCCCAATCGCTTTGGCCCGATCTTCGCGCAGGCGGCGCATCAAGCGGGCTTTCCACTGAACAACGATTTCAACGGTGCGAGCCAAGAGGGTGTCGGCCAATACCAAGTAACGCATAAAAACGGCGAGCGCTGGAGCGCGGCTAAGGGCTATCTCACACCGAATCTAGGCCGCTCTAACTTGCAAGTCATCACCCAGGCGCAGGCCACGCGCGTGCTGTTTGAGGGTAAGCGTGCTACCGGTGTGGAGTATCGCCACGAAGGCCAGCTCAAAACGATTTCTGCCACGCGCGAAGTGATTCTGAGCGGCGGCGCATTTGCCTCTCCGCAGCTCCTGATGCTCTCCGGCGTGGGTGCGGGCGCGCATCTGCAAAGCAAAGGCATCCCTGTGCTGCACGATCTGCCCGGCGTGGGTGCGCATCTGCACGATCACATGGATGCTGTGCAGGTCTACCACGCACCGAAGCACACAGATTTATTCGGCATCTCACTCACAGGCATGATCGATGCGGTGAAGGGAATCTTTGAGTGGCGCAACCAGCGCACCGGCTTACTCACCTCCAATTTTGCCGAGGCTGGCGGCTTCATCAAAAGCTCGCCCGATGAATCAAGGCCTGATCTGCAATTACATTTCGTGATTGGCAAACTTGTCGATCATGCTCGCAAGCCGCAGTTTGGCCACGGCTATTCCTGCCACGTGTGCGTGCTGCGCCCCAAGAGCCGAGGCAGCTTGCAGCTCGCCTCCAACGACCCGCTGGCCGCACCCTTGATCGACCCCGGCTTCATGCAAGATGCAGACGATGTGCAGCGCATGGTCAAAGGCTTCAAAGTCATGCGCGGCATCATGAATCAGAGCGCCTTAGGCGGCCTTGGCGGCAAAGAAATCGCGCTCTCAGCCGGCGCGCAAACCGATGCGCAAATCGAGCAGTTCATCAGGAGCAACGGCGACACGATCTACCACCCCGTGGGCACCTGCCGTATGGGAAATGACGAAGTGGGCGCGATGAACGTTGTCGACAGCCGCTTGCGTGTCCATGGCTTGCAAAACCTGCGCGTGATCGACGCATCCATCATGCCCCAGCTGATCAGCGGCAACACCAATGCCCCCACGATCATGATTGCGGAGAAGGCTGCTGATCTGCTCAAAGAGGATGCTAGAGGCTAGTTTTTGAAGCTTTTTGGGCAAGTAGCCGTTATGGAATATGCGCGGAGTGCTATTTAATCAGTAGCGTTAGGGTAGAGCGAGAACTGGGATCAGATCAAAAACCAGGACGACAATCTCACCGTAGCGAAGAAATTCAATGCCGAAATTTTGCTCTGATCCCAGTTTTCGCGGCGTGTGCTAACTGATTGTCATGTCGTAAAAATGTTAGTGTAGGTGGGCTATAGTGATTGACGATGGATCAATCGAAACTCCCAATTACACCAATGCAAAAGCACAGTGATGCCATTGCAAGTGCTGAGGCCGAGATGGATGCGCTCTTGGCTGAAGGCATTGAACTAGAGCGTCAAGGAAAGTTAGACGAAAGCGCTACAACAAAAATCAACTCACGATTAACAGAAATCATTGACGACCTCGATCAAAAAAGGGCGAAACAGCTGCCAGATTTTCAAGTCAATAGCACACAACCTCCTCAATCTTTAACCAAACGTGCGTTTCAATTTTTGTTCTTATTCTCATCTGTTGGCGTACTTATTGAATTCACCGTTGGGCAATACTTTATCTTTGCATATGGTAGCCAATACAAAGCGTTATTCCCTTGGCTATTTGGATTAGCAATACCGATCTTTGTGGTGGTGTTTTTTCGTTTGCAGAAGCAACAGCCTATCCATCGTTATCCGACACCTTGGGTGCGATGGCTAATCATGTTTCCATTAGTTGTTGTAACTGCGTCTTCACTTGTCATTTGTTCTCCGTTCGGTTGGGCTGCGTTGGGCGGCTGGGCAACCGGCATTAATGCCGCACCAAAAAAAGCCAAGGTCTTATCAATTGGTGAGAAGAGGGCTAGATTTGGAGCATGCGATCAGAAGGCAATGTTGGAGATTGGCAAAGTTCAAACCAGTGTATGCATCGAAGATCGTGTGATAGGAGCTTTTCCAAAGATTGGCAGTATTGTTTCTATCCATGGACGAAGTTCAGCTTTTGGATACTTCGTAGTAGAAGTTCGTGCTACTCAACCATAACAATGAGTCGAGGCAAAATTTCGGCTGTACTCTCCTTCGCTTCGGCAAGAGCACTGTCCTGAATTCTGATCTGACCCTGTTTCTGACTTCTATTCGCTATGTATTTAGTAGCATACTACGCAATATATATGACGGCTACTAGCCCAAAACACTTAAAAACACGACTTAAGTCGTCGTATCAAGGCGCAACCTTGCGCCTCGGCAACTTCAAAGTCTGCCCAATCGCCATGACATCAAACGCCTCTTGCGGCAGCTTCTTCGCAGCGCGGGCGACTGCCAAATCTTTCGGTGGTTGATCCAGCGATTCATCGGTTAAATCGAATGTGCCCCAATGCACACCGATGCTGCGCTTGGCTTGTAGATCGAGGTGAATTTGCACGGCTTCTTCGGGGTTGACGTGTTGTTCTTTCATGAACCAGCGCGGCTCATACGCGCCTACTGCGATCAGCGCCATGTCGAAGCCGCCGCCCAGGGCTGGCGTTTGCCGCGCAGCGAAATGCTTTTGGGTGTCGATGAAGTCTTGGCTGTAGCCGGTGTCGCCGCTGAAGTAGGCGTGGAAATCGGGCGCGAAGAGGGCGTAGCCGCCCCAGAGCGTGGCGCGGCGGTCGCCAAGGCTGCGGGCGCTCCAGTGTTGTACGGGGGTGAAATGCACTTCGACTTGGCCATTGGGCAGTTTGACGGTTTGCTTGTCCCACCAATCCATTTGCTTCACATTCGTAATCCCTTCGCCCGCAAACCACTTCTTAACACCCAGCGGCACGATGAACAGTGGCGGGCCACCGGCTTGCGCGTTCAGAGCTTTCACGCTGGCCACATCCAAATGGTCGTAGTGGTTGTGTGAGAGCAGCACGATATCGATGCGCGGTAAATCACTTAAAGCAATGCCCGGGGCTTGGTAGCGCTTGGGACCTGCAAATTGCACCGGCGAGGCACGCTCGGAAAACACAGGATCGGTGATCACATTCAGACCGCCCATTTGTACCAGCATCGTGGCGTGGCCAATCCAAGTGATGGCGGGCTCTTGTGCTTTGCCAATGTTTGCGCTTACAAACTTGAGATCAGGCACAACAACTGGTGTGAGTTGCAGGGGCGGTTTGGGCAGGCCACTTTTGAGCCTTTCCCATTGCCAGCGTAAAAACTCAGCCTGCGATTTGTCAGTGGCATCCGTGTAGTTATTCTGGAAGCCTTCGGGGCGATGGTGCTTCTTGGCGGGGTTGTAATCTTCGTTCACGGTGGCGCAGGCTCCGAGTAAAAGGGCTAAGCTACATGCTATAAAAAGATGAGCACTCCGCGCATATTTCATCCCGTGTACCTGCCTTATTTGCTTTAAAAACAGCATAAAAACCAGCCTCAGAGCAAGCGCACAGCCACCACAGCCGCCCAACCCAGCACGAAGTTCACCACCACCAACTTGTGGATTTGCGCCGCTTTGGCCGCCGCCACCGGCCAGTTTGCGGCCTCCACGGCCTTCGCTAAGCCCCTAAAACCCGCAAAATAAATGTGGCCAAAGAGCAAAATCATGAGAATTCCCAAGCCCGCCATCAGGTGCCAACCGAGCGGAATACTGGGCATTCCCACCGCTTTTGCACCCGCGCCATACAGGTGCAAACCCGTCAGTAGCAGCACCGCCACTGCTCCCAGCACGATAGCAAAGAAGCGTTGCAGCACCAAGCGCAAAAAGCTCAAGCGCTCTGGCCCTTGAAGCTTCTCTAGCAGCACGGGGCGCAGAGCAAATAGCATGAAGGTCATGCCGCCCAGCCACACGATGGCGGCAGCTAAATGGAGGAGTTTGATAAAGGTAATCATCTCCAGATTGTCGCAGCGACGGGGTTTCTACGTATAATCTAAGGCTTTGCTGCAAACGCCGAGAGCTTTAAGTGGGTTACAAAGTGAAAACAATGCCACCCGCACAGCCCTACGAGGATGCAAGCCCAGAGCAGGGCGGCAAAGACGAAGGTTTCCGCAGTTGGAACGCTCAAGAAGCAGCCCAGTTGCGACAAACCCAGCCCGCCATCTCTCCATGGCGGGTCGTGCGATGGATGTTGATGGCCTCGGTTGCGATTGGATTGCTGGCTTTAGCCGCGTTCGATGTTGCCACAGCCCTGTCAGCAGCTTATGGTAGTTTGTGTGTTGGTATTCCTGCAGCGGTACTCGCGCGGGGCATGACCTCACCGCTGTCGCGCATGAATGCAGTGTCGGGCGCTTTGGCGTTCATGCTGTGGGAGATGGTCAAGATAGGTTTGAGTATTGGCATGCTGGTGCTCGCGCCCAGTTTGATTGCAGGTCTGAACTGGCCTGCATTGCTGATTGGGCTGATCTTGACGATGAAGGTGTATTTCGTAGCGGCGATTGTCAAACCCAAGCCAGCAATGGCGGGCGCGGCAGTCGAAGCTCCCAAGAATTTGAATTGAACTGATCGAGATTTAAAAACATGGCAGCCAGCGGACAAGCTCCTACCTCCGGTGAATACATTGTTCACCACCTCACGCATCTGCAAAACAAAACGCAGACCGAGATTGTTGATTTCTCCATCATCAACATGGATTCGGTGTTTTGGTCGATTACCCTAGGTATCATCGCCTGCGCCTTCATGTATTTCGCCGCTCGCCGCGCCACCTCGGGCGCCCCGGGCCGTTTGCAGGCCTTGGTAGAAATGATTTATGAAATGGTCGATAGCCAAGCCAAAGGCATCGTGCATAACGCTAAGAGCCGCGAATTCGTCGTGCCATTGGCCATGGTGATCTTCATCTGGATTTTCTTGATGAACTTCATGGACATGTTGCCGGTTGATTTGATCCCCACCTTCTGGCATTCCGTTGGCCCAGCATTCGGCTTCAAAGATTACATGCGTGTCTTGCCCACCGCCGATTTGTCCATCACGATGGGCATGGCTGTGGCCGTGCTGTTGATTTGCATTTATTACAACATCAAGATCAAAGGCGCTGGCGGCTGGGCGCATGAGCTGGTCTCTGCTCCATTTGGCACGAGCAAAAATCCGATTTTCGCGTTGATTCTTGGTGTGATCAACTTCGCCATGCAAATGATTGAGTTCGTCGCCAAAACCGTCTCGCACGGCATGCGACTGTTCGGCAACATGTATGCCGGCGAATTAATTTTTATGCTGATCGCTTTGCTCGGTGGCTCATTTGCGCTCTCAGGCACGGGTCTGTTCGTGACCTTCATTCACGTCGTTGCGGGTCTCGCCTGGACGATCTTCCACATTCTGGTGATCACGCTGCAAGCCTT
>JAYVJQ010000269.1:0-6522 GCA_043769055.1 Allobrachymonas sp. | reverse complement strand
GTTTGATGACTCGACAACTTGAATCTGCAAAGCCATAGAGTTTACCCTCGAAACTGCATCCAGAGCATTTTGTCTTATGTCTTATATAAGATAAACTTCAGCTTTTGCAACCCCAACAGCGCCATGGCCATCACTTCGGAAATTTCCGACGCTCCCTCATTCACCCCGCTCTACAGCCAGATCAAAACCCTGATCTTGCAGAGCTTGCAGGCGGGCGAGTGGAAGCCGGGCGAAGCCATCCCCAGCGAGATGGATTTGGCCGCGCGCTACCGCGTAAGCCAAGGCACGGTGCGCAAAGCCATTGATGAGCTGGCAGCGGAAAACTTGGTCAACCGCCGCCAAGGTAAGGGCACCTTTGTGGCCACGCATAACGAGCAACAAGTACAGTTTCGTTTCCTCAAGCTCGTGCCTGACGATGGTGCGCCGGGCAGCGAAGGCCCCGCCGAGCGGCAAATTCTGGAATGCAAAAAAACCCGCGCCAGCGCCGAAATCGCACGCGCCCTCGGCCTGCGCACAGGCGATGCCGTGCTGCAAATTTGCCGCCTGCTTGGCTTCAAAGGCGTGCCCACGATTCTTGAAGACATTTGGCTGCCCGGTGCAGCCTTCAAAGGCCTAACCGCCGAGCAACTAACCAGCTACCCCGGCCCCAGCTACGCCCTGTTTGAAACCGAGTTCAACGTCCGCATGCTAAGAGCCGATGAAAAAATCCGCGCTTTGCCGGCATCTAATCAACAAAGTTTGCTCTTAAAAGTGAAGCAAGATACGCCTCTGCTCTTCGTCGAGCGCATTGCTTACACCTATCGTGATACGCCAATGGAACTGCGACGCGGGTATTACCGCACCGATACGCATCATTATTTCAATACGCTGAACTAAGCAAGCTGCATTGAGGCGTGTGAAAAGATTTCGCATGCCTTTGTCCGATTTATTCAAGACACGGCGCACGAGAACGATATGCTGATGAACTCACACCTTCTAGGAGTTCACATTCATGAGCATCGCGCCCCCACTCAAGCTGACTTATACGATTTTCTATGTTGAAAACGTGCCCGAGACGCTTGCGTTTTATGAAACGGCATTCGGCTTCAAACGCAAGTTTCTGCACGAAGCGGGCGATTATGGCGAGCTCGATACGGGAAGCACGAGTTTGAGCTTTTGCTCGCACCAATTGCTCATCCAAAACGGTAAAAATCCCTCCAAGCCGTCTGTTGAAAAACCCTGTTCTGAGATTGCATTGACCACCACGCAAGTCAGCGCAGCCGTTGATCATGCCGTCAAATCAGGTGCTCAACTTATTCAGTCACCCGAAGAAATGCCATGGGGTCAAACCGTGGCCTACGTTGCCGATCCAAACGGCTTCTTGATTGAGATTTGCACGCCGATGGGTTGAAGCCCCGGCGCGTTGCTTGTCTAGGCATAGCCGGCGAAATCAATGCTGCCCAAATAGTGCGGCATTTGGCGGAGTCGCTCGGGGCTGTGGCCAAACCATTGCCGCATGCTGCGGCTGAAATGAGATTGGTCGGCATAGCCATGCGATGCCGCCAAGTCAGCCAGTGGTGTTTGCGTTCGCAGGCTTCGCGCCGCACGCCTTGCGCGAGCCAGTTGCTGCCAATAGCTGGGTGACTTGCCTGTTTGGTTCAATACAGTTCTGTGCAAGGTACGCTCTGATACCCCCAGTGATCGAGCCGCCGCTGACACGCGACTACCATACGCTAAAGCCTGCAAAGCGCAGGCCATGCTTTCATCCAGCGTTGCATGAACTGCCAGCAGGTCGCTCAAATCTGTATCCAGTGGCGCATCGCCCAAGCTGTTGATTTGTTTCTTGAGCAATTCTTCTCGTAGATGCACACCCGGCTTGAACCGATAGCCAAGCCACGTTTGACCGGACGAGCCGTTCACGGTAAATGCAGTGTCAACCCAATCCGTTAACCACCAAGACGTGCGCCCGTCGGGCTCCAGCCGCCCAATCACATCACGGCAGCCATCGGGTAATACGATAGAAGAGTTGGCCGCATGGGATACAAAACTCCAGCGTTCAAGGACAGGATCATGCATAGCTATGATGCATCATGGCTCAGAGCGCGCGCACTGTCTGGACAATGGATTCATTGGCAGGGGTTTTACTTTTCCACCAACCTGGGTGCTGATTGTTTGTTGCGCTCTTGTGCCTCGCTACGCGTCAGCTTTGATGCTGCGGATGCTTGCGCGCGGCTTTTGCCTAACTGCACGGCAGCCCTAATATCCAGCTCCAATGCGCCCCGATCATGCTCGGGCGCGGCTAACTCGGAGAGTGCCGCACTGCGCCCCATCATCCAAAGCGCTGTGGCATACAAGCCGATGCCCACACCGGCTTCGCCTGCCTCCATGCGCATGAGCGTGGGCACAGAAGTGCCAATTCGCGCTGCCCACGAGGCTAAAGATTCTTTGCGCCGCAGCCGTGCCACCGCTAAATCTGCACCGAGCTTGCGAAGGCCAGCGGCTGCGGCAGGAGGCATATGAGATAGGGCGCTAGGAGACTTTGGCATAACAAAGATTATATCGAATATGCATTTTTTGTAAATATCTTTGTTTATATTTATTGGCTATCTTCTACCAAACCAAGAGGCGGATCTTCTGGCAAACTGTGCCGATGCCAGACAAAAAACAATCCAGTACCAATTTCAAAGGCAATAAATCCTACTTGCCAAGCAAGCCTTGCGTGGTGTGCGGCAAGGAGATGACTTGGCGGAAGTCTTGGGAGAAGAATTGGGAATCCGTGAAGTATTGCTCGGAGGCTTGCCGCCGAGCAAAATCTTCTTGATATATTGAATTTCGTATAACTTCTATACGATTTAGAAAATAAAATACAGGCTTGCAAACAAGGTAATTAAGCCATGAGCCAAGTCACAAACACCGTTCGATTCGTCCTAGATGGGCAAATTGTTGAAGCCCAAGGCAAGCGCCGCACGACGACTGTGTTGGATTATTTGCGCGAAGGCTTGATGCGCACGGGCACGAAGGAGGGTTGCGCGGAGGGCGATTGCGGGGCTTGCGTGGTGCTGGTGGGGCAGCTCAATGCCGCAGGCTCGGGCGTTGATTACGTGCCGGTGAACTCTTGCATGCAGCTTTTGCCCTCGCTCGATGGCAAATCGCTCAAAACGGTGGAGAGCCTGAAGAAAGCAGATGGTACGCTGCACCCGATTCAGAAAGAAATGGTCGATTGCTTCGGCTCGCAATGCGGCTTTTGCACGCCAGGCATTGTGATGAGCTTGGCGGGCATGGTGCAGACCAATGCGTGCCCGAGCCGTTCGCAGGTCAACGATGCACTGAGCGGCAACCTGTGCCGCTGCACGGGATACAAGCCGATCATTGATGCCACTTTGAAAGCCTGCCTGCGCCCCGCTGCTGAGTTGAAAATTGAAGATATGCAAGATGTGGCGCTGCTCAAAGAAATTGAGCGCGACAAGCAGCCTACGCTGGGGCTGGAAGGCCAGATCGTGATTCAACCTGTGGTGCGCACGAAAAAGGGCAGTGAGTATGTCTCGCCATCCACCGTGGATGAAGTGGCTATGTATCTGAGCGAGTACCCACAAGCCACTTTGCTCGCTGGCAGCACCGAGATTGGTTTGCAAGTGAACAAACAGTTTGCGCGGCCTGCGAATATTTGCTATCTGGGCAATGTGGCGGAGCTGCTTGCGGTGAAGGAAACTTCAAATGCATGGCAGATTGGCGCAGCTGTGCCTTTAGAGACTGTGATGAATTTGGTAAGCGACGCCTATCCCGATTTCGCCGAAGTGCTGCGCCGCTTCGGCTCGCCGCCCATTCGCTCCACTGCAACGCTGGCCGGCAATATCGCCAACGGCTCTCCCATCGGCGACACCATGCCGTGCCTGATGGCGCTGGGCGCAACACTGCACCTGCGTAAAGGCGATAAAAAGCGCGCGGTGGCACTCGATGCTTTCTACACCGGCATGAAAACCAATGTGCTTCAGCCCGGTGAATTCATCACCGCGATTGAATTGCCCAAGCCCAAAGCTGGTCAAACCTTCAAGGCACACAAAATCAGCAAGCGCTTCGATCAAGACATCTCTGCTACCTGCGCTGCGATGAGCTTTGAATTGATCAATGGCAAATTGAAAACTGTCAAACTCGCCTACAACGGCATGGCCCCCGCGCCGTGTCGTGCGCCAAAAATCGAAGCGGTGCTGGAAGGCAAATCACCATTTGATGTGAAGGCCGGCGAGATTGATGCTGCGATTACCGCGAGCTTCCCTGCACGCGATGGCTTGCGTGCCACTTGGGCTTATCGTTCGCTGGTTGCCAGAAATTTAGTGCTCGAATTTGTTGAATCTGCCACACCCGCCATGAAGGAAGCAGCATGAACGCTCCCACCACCCTCAAACAGCTACTGCCTGCCAATCACGCAGAGCAGGGCGCAAATCTCGTGCACGAATCTGCGCACTTGCATGTCACAGGCGCTGCCGTTTATACCGACGATATTCCTGAACTCAAAGGCACACTCTATGCCGCGCTAGTGCTCTCGCCCGTAGCGCATGGCGAGCTAATCGGCGATGGCATTGACCGCGCTGCTTTGCTCGCTGAGCATGGCGTGGTGGCGGTCTATACCGCCAAAGATATTCCCGGCGAGAACAATTGCGGCCCGATCATTCATGACGATCCGTTCCTTGCCACTGGTAAGGTGGAATTCCTCGGCCAAGCAGTTGCCGTAGTCGTTGCCAAAGACATGCTCTATGCCCGCGAAGCTGCCAAAAAAGCCAAAGTACTCGTGAAAGAATTGCCTGCGATTTTGACGATTGAAGAAGCGCTCGAAGCGAACTCCTTCATCATGCCCGCCAAAGGCATCACGCGTGGTAAACCCCAAGAAGCCATTGCCGCTGCGCCCCACAAACTGAGTGGCTCCACCTATTGCGGCCAGCAAGAGCAGTTTTATCTTGAAGGCCAAATCACTTACGCCGTGCCGCGAGAAGACGGCCAGCTCACTTTGTATGTGAGCACGCAGCACCCCGATGGCAATCAGCGCGAAGCCGCTGCTGCATTGAACCTCACCACGAAAGACGTAGAAGTCATCTGCCGCCGCATGGGTGGCGGCTTTGGTGGCAAAGAAGGCAATGCCTCGATCTTCTCGCAATCTGCCGCGCTGGCTGCGCACAAATTGCAAAAGCCTGTGAAGCTGCGCGTCAACCGCGATGACGACATGATGATCACCGGCAAGCGCCACGATTTCCGCTTGGATTACACCGTGGGCTTTGACGATGCTGGCTGCATCCTCGGCGTAGATTTCATGCTCGCTTCGCGCTGCGGATACAGCATGGATTACTCCGGCCCGGTGAACAACCGCGCTGTGCTGCATATCGACAATTGCTACTACTTGCCCAACCTCAACATCATCAGCCACCGCTGCAAAACCAACACCCAAAGCGCCACCGCTTTCCGCGGCTTCGGCGGCCCGCAGGGCATGTTTGGCATTGAGACCGTGATCGAAGAAATCGCGCAAACGCTGGGCAAAGATGCGCTGGACGTGCGCAAGATCAATCTGTATCAAGAGCCTGCCGCATCTGGCAACTCTGACAGCATGACAACGCAATATGGCCAGAAGATTGAAGATTGGGTGGGCGATCGCGTCATCAACCAAGTAGAGGCCGAATCAAAATACCGCGCTCGCCGTGCGGAGGTCACAGCATTCAACGCGAAGAGCAAAACTCGCAAGCGCGGCGTAGCCCTCGTGCCGCTCAAGTTTGGCATCAGCTTCACAGCCACGATGCTCAACCAAGGCGGCGCTTTGCTCAACATCTACATGGATGGCTCCGTCAGCGTCAACCATGGCGGCACTGAGATGGGCCAAGGCCTCAACACCAAAATGCAGCAGGTCTGCGCCGATGGTTTGGGCATTTCCACGAGCTTGGTTCGCGTGACGGCCACTGATACACAAAAAGTGCCCAATGCATCGGCCACCTCGGCATCCAGCGGTGCAGACATCAATGGCGCTGCGATCATGAACGCTTGCGAGCAGATGCGTGCACGCCTCGCGCCTGTGGCTGCTCGCATGCTCGGATGCGATGCATCTACTATTAAATTCATAGCTGGCCGCGCAGTATCTATCCCGGCTACTGGCCATTTTGATTCAAAAAATAGTGTTGAGTGGCCAGCTTTGATCAAAAAAGCGTGGCTTGATCGTGTGGGTTTGTCGGTGGCAGGCTTTTACATGACGCCCGAGATCGGCTACGACATTGATACCTTGATGGGCCACGCTTTCTACTACTTCTGCTACGGCGCAGCCGTGACTGAAGTAGAAATCGACACGCGCACAGGCGAATGGTGGCTCAAGGCCGTAGACATCGTGCACGATGCCGGGCAGAGCATCAACCCATCAATAGACATCGGCCAAATCGAAGGCGCGTATGTGCAAGGCATGGGCTGGCTCACGATGGAAGAATGTGTGTGGGATTTAAAAGGCAAGCCCACGAAAGACGGTTTCTCCGGCAAAGGCAAGCTTCTCACGCACGGCCCCAGCACCTACAAAAT
>JAYVJQ010000268.1:0-4136 GCA_043769055.1 Allobrachymonas sp. | reverse complement strand
ATGGTGGCGGCATAGCCCACACCGAGTGCCGAGGTTTTGAGCACCGTGCGGCGGCTGGGGGCGCTGCCGGACTCGCTATTGAGCAAAGATTGCGCCTCTTGTAAGGCAGAAATCGGGGTGGTCATGGTCAGTTTCCTGTTGTCTGAAATGTGAAAGACTGAATTAGACTCTCATCATCCCGAAAATTTCTCGTTGTTAACCCTGAAAGATTGCCATGCCCACACTCAAAGTCGAAATGATGGAAGGCCGCACGCCAGAGCAGAAAACTGCTCTTGTTAAAGCGCTCACCCAAGCTGTGGTCGATACGCTGGGCTCCAAGCCCGAGAGCGTGGATATTTTGATCTACGACATTCCCCGCCAAAACTGGGCCACAGGCGGCATCCAATGGTCTGAACGCACTTCTTAAAACTCTTATGACACGTGGACAAAAAACCGGGCGCGGCCCGAATGGCTATTACGTTAAAGGCGAATTCGTCGCCGATGGCAGTGAGCTCGATGTGGAGCTCAAAGCCGAGTTCGATGGCAGCCGCTCCAAACTCAAAGCCGAGAGCGATGCGCTGCAAAAGCTCGGTATTGCGCTCATGGATTTGCCCGAGAGCCGCTGGGAAAAGCTCGATCTGCCCGAAAAACTTTTCGATGCCTTGAAAGAAGCCAAGCGCATCACCAACTTTGAAGGCAAGCGCCGCCAGATGCAATACATCGGCAAGCTGATGCGCAAAGTCGATGCCGCGCCGATTGAAGCCGCCGTCATCGCTGCCAAAAAAGGCAGCGCCACAGAAACTCTCAGCCTGCACCGGGCTGAGAAATGGCGCGATGATTTGATTGCCGATGAAGGCACGCTTGAGCGCTGGATGGCCGAGTATCCACAAACCGATGCCCAGCACCTGCGCTCACTGATCCGCCAAGCCCGCAAAAAAATCGTGCCCGATGCAGGCGCGGGAGAAGGCCAGCGCCAAGCCAAGGTCTACCGAGAAATTTTTCAACTGGTCAAGGCGGCGCTACAAGCGCCAGAAGATGAGCCTGCGGTGGATGAGGAAGATTCAGAGGATTAACTGCTCAAATCAAAGCGAGGGATGAGATGAAGCTATTGAAAGTTGGCGTACTACTGCTTGCAGCACTCCTGGCATGCGCCAGCCAAGCCATGACCGTGCAAAAGCACGGCAACATGGTGTTTGCCACGGGGCCGGTAGAAGATGATGTGCGCAAGTTTGAAGAGGCATTTGCTTCTGGTGGGGTGGACACGGTCGTGTTCGTCAACTCGCCCGGCGGTGATTTATGGGCAGGCTTGCGCGTGGGCCGCATGATTGCCGACAAAGGCTTGAAAACGGTGATTGCTGGCAGCTGCATCTCGGCCTGCTCTATCATGTTCATGGGCGGCAAGGAGCGCCAATTTTCTGATGCGCTGCGACCCAACCTCACCCTGATAGGCATCCATGGCGCGCACAACAAAGACACCAAGCAGGTTGACCCCGCCATGCAACCGCAGATTTTTGCTTTTTACAAGCAGCACATGGGAGAAAGATTTAACACGGAGGTGATGAACCAAGCGCTGTATGACATGGAAGATCCGGGCTCTTTGCTGCGCGTTTTTGATGCGCAGCGCAGCGCCAACACAGCACCCTTTCACTGCAAATCCTCGCAAACTGCACGTGACAAATGCACCAAGTTTGAGGGCAAAAATGCGCTCAGTTTAGGTATTGTTACCAGCGCAAGTTTGGTGAAGCTGGAGTTGCCACCTGCCTTCAAACAAAGCACTGCCGTGTTTGGCCGCGAGCTTGGCGCAGAAATCAACGATATCCCCGCGCTGCTGGGCCATTTGGCAGAGACAAAATGTGTCTTGCCGGTGTGCAAAGACAATGTAAAAAAATTCATGGAGCGCAGCGAAAATCGCGCCATTGCGACGGCGCTAGAAACCACGGGTTTGGGCATATCCAATAATTCCGATACGCCAATGGCTGCTGTGGTGCGCGCCATCTACAACTGCAACCACCCCTCAGCAAGCGCGCTCACGCGCCTGTGTGAGGCAAAAATCGTCAATGGCTTTGATCTGGGTGCGCACTATGCCGAATCAGATGCAGCGCATGCCAAAGCGCTGGCCACCTTGAAGCCACCTCCTGATAAGTTTTACGCCAACGAAGAATACGGTGGCAGCTTCACCAAGGCAGATGGTCTGCGCCGCGAAAAGCTCAGCGACATGACGCCGCAAAGCCTAGAGGGCATCAAAACTATTGGCACGCAGGAGCTGGCCACCAAATTAGCCAGCGCCGCGAGCAGCTTGACAGTGATCGACGTGTTGGGGTTTATTGAGACGATTCCCAGCGCAAAAACTCTGCTCAATGCAGGCGGTGCTTTTGAAAGCGCCAGTGTTGACGAGGCGTTTGAAAAGCGATTTACTGGTTTGCTGGCGGCGATAGCGCCCGACAAGAGCGGCCCGCTCGTCTTCTTTTGCACGAGTCGCAATTGTTGGCTCTCTGCCAATGCAGCCATGCGCGCTAAAAAATTGGGCTATACCCAGGTGATGTGGTATCGCGGTGGCCTAGAGTCGTGGAAAGGCGCAGGTTTGCCGGTGGTCATTAGCGCATTACGCGCTGTGGTGCAATGAACTGAATGCGAAAAAATGAACCTTGATCACGTCAAAATCGGCATCGTCTCCGTCAGCGATCGCGCATCGACGGGTGTGTATGAAGACAAAGGCTTGCCTGCACTCAAAGAGTGGCTAGGCAAAGCTTTGAAAAATCCGATTACTTTTGAAGCGCGCCTCATTCCAGACGAGAAAGAAGTCATCAGCGCGGCGTTGATTGAGCTGGTCGATGCAGGTTGCTCGCTCGTGCTCACCACCGGCGGCACCGGCCCTGCGCTGCGCGATGTGACCCCCGAGGCCACGCTGGCAGTGGCGCACAAAGAGATGCCCGGCTTTGGCGAGCAGATGCGCCAAATCAGCCTGCGCTTCGTGCCAACAGCGATTTTGTCGCGCCAGTGCGCCGTGATTCGTGAGAAAAGCCTCATCATCAACTTACCCGGTCAACCAAAGTCCATTGCTGAAACGTTAGAAGGTGTGAAGGCCGGGGACAATCCTGTTCACGGTATTTTTGCGGCAGTGCCGTATTGCATTGATTTGATTGGCGGGCCTTATCTTGAAACTCAGGACGAGGTTTGCAAGGCTTTTCGGCCCAAATCGGCGATACGCCCTGACACTGCATCTGTGACTAGTGTAGTCCGGCACACTTGATGCGACTTATTAAAAACGATGGATTTCCCCTCTGAATCTAGGCGCAAAGCACAGGCATGCCCGTAGGCATGACGAGCATTTTCAACGACGAGTCAGGGGGGAAGACGCGTTTTTAAGTCGCAGGCAGTGTGACGGACTACACTAGCAAGTGAGCGCATAATCTCAGGGTGGTGGATTTGATGAGTCATGATATGAAAAAAAGCACTGTACCCGGCAAAATATCTAGCAAGTTTGCTATGCATTTAGTAGCATTTAGTACTGCCTTATCGGCTTGCACTGCTTGGGCCACGATCGACAAACCCACCGAGCCTTTTATCAGCTACACCGTCAAAACGGGTGACAAGCTGGAAGTAGTGGCCCGCGCGCTGCTGATTGATCCACGCAAGTGGGATGAGTTGGCCCGCTTGAATGGGCTGAAGAATCCCAACTTCATCACACCCAATCAAGTGATCGATGTGCCACGCAGTTTGCTCAATTTTGACAAGCAACCCAAGCTCTCTGTGGGCGGCACACTGCAAAGCACCAATGGTGCCGTCACGATCAATGGCACAGCCGCACAAGCAGGCAGCGCCGTGCCAGAAGGTGCGCGCGTACAAACGGCTGCGGGCAGCTCGGCTGTGGTCAAGATGGCTGATGGCTCTACCGTGCAACTCATGCCGCGCAGCTTGGCCGAAGTGGTCAGCTCGCACGGTTATGCGATGAAAGACCCAGCCAGCAGCATCTCCACGACTTGGTTCTCGGGCGCGATTCGCTTGATCGAGGGCGTGATTGATGTGGCTGCCGACAAAACCGCCAAACGCAAAGATCCGATGAACGTGACCACGCCAACGTCCAACATCGGTATTCGCGGCACACAATTTCGCGTGGCGTATGAAGACCTTGCTTCACGTGCCGCGCGCACTGAAGT
>JAYVJQ010000267.1:0-20777 GCA_043769055.1 Allobrachymonas sp. | reverse complement strand
TTTTAGCTTCTTTGGCGGTGAAGGTTTTCATGGCTTAAAAGGATCAAAGTGACTACTTCGGCTATTTTAAGCCTCAGATTTTATCAAAAAGTGGCTTTTTGGAAATCGACTTCTATGACCCGTCCGCTCGTGTCCAAAATAATTTTGAAGTGGCTGTGATCCCAGCCACCTCCGTGGCATTGGCCTACATCCCACAAAAACACTTTTTCTCCCGATCCATCAGGCGCTCCGATCAAATCAAAAAGTTGTTGATACGGCATTTGAATCAAGCGATTAGTTTTTTGCAAATCGAGCGCCATTCCGCCTAAAACGCAGCCTGGGTCGGCGGTTAGCTTCAACCCAGCGCGGCCTTGTACCCATTGCGACCGATCAAAAGCTACACGCTTTGCATCAAAGCTATAAAAGCTAGCCCCAAGCCAAGAAACAATGCATACCGCACACGCAATGAGTATCAACAACCATCGTGCTGATCGCGAGGGCATATATCACCCCGCTAGCGCAGCCTTCACCGCCGCCGACACTTGCCCCATCTCGGCTTTGCCTGCGAGTTGAGCTTTGACTGCGCCCATGACTTTGCCCATGTCGGCGGGGCCTGATGCTCCCAACTGCGTGACGATGGCTTTGACTGCGGCTGCCACTTCTTCCGCGCTCATGCGCTGCGGCAGGTAGGTTTGCAAGATGAGCATTTCGGCTTTTTCTTTGTCGGCCAAATCTTGCCTGCCGCCAGTCTCGAAGGCGGTGATGCTGTCTTTGCGTTGCTTGACGAGTTTGTCGACGATGGCAATCACTTGCGTGTCGTCTAGCGTGATGCGTTCATCGACTTCTTTTTGTTTGAGAGCGGCAAGCAATGAGCGGATGGTGAGCAGGCGCTCGCTGTCTTTGGCGCGCATGGCGGTTTTCATGTCTTCGGTGATGGTGTCTTTGATGCTCATGGCGGGCTCGCTAGAAAAGTAATGCTCAAAAAGAAAGAGCGCCCATTTTAGAGCGCTCTGGTGTTGAGAGAGGTCACGTCAGTGTTTGTGGCCACTCATGTCTTTGCCGGGCTCGGAGCCAGGCGCGCGCGCTGCTACCGGGGCTTTGATCTCGACCTTGCTGACCTCGCCTTTGGCATTGGCAAAGCTCAAAGTGAGCGGCACTTGCGTGCCCACTTTGAGCGATTGCTTGAGATCGAGCAGCATCACATGGTAGCCGCCGGGTTTCAGCTCAACAGCTTTGCCCGCAGGCAACTCCAAGCCGCCTTTGACTTCGGCCATCTTCATGACCGAGCCCTCCATCTTCATCTCATGCACTTCACCGATTTTGGCAACGGGTGATGCGATGCCGACCAGCTTCATGCTTGCTGGCGCAGTGAGTTTCATGAAGCCGCCCGTGCCGCTTTGGCCTTCCACGGCTGTGCGCACCCAAGCGCCTTCGATTTTTACATCGGAGGCAGTTTGCGCCATGATTTGAGAGCAAAACAGGGCAGTAGCCGGCAACAATAATGCTCGGAATGCTATGAAATTCATAGTAGATAATTCTTAGATCAATTGAACAAATAAAAAAGCCACGCTAGTTTAACTGGCGTGGCTTTTGATTGCACCCAAGTGCTTGCCGAATCAATACATCTTCGGTGGCAATTGCATGCTGCGCACGCGCTTGTAGTGGCGCTTCACGGCAGCTGATGCTTTGCGTTTGCGCACAGAGGTGGGTTTTTCGTAAAATTCTTTAGCGCGCAATTCAGTCAGAAGGCCAAGCTTCTCAATGGTGCGCTTGAAGCGGCGCAGAGCCACTTCATAAGGTTCGGTATCTTTAACACGGACGAGTGTCATTGCAAATAATTTCCAAAAGTGCGGGCAGGTGATCAATCCGCCCTTAAATTCCCGCCATGAGTGAAATGTGTTCGGCTGGCAGGTTTTACCGGTAAGCCTTAGATTATAACCCGCAGCCAAGCGAAATTCAAGCAGCTAAAAAACGGTACAAATTACGCAGCATGCCTGCCGTTGCGCCCCAAATAAAGCGCTCCTGCCCTGTTTGTGCATCCAGATACGGCATAGAAAACCACTCTCTGCGATGGCCTTGAAACTCAAACTCATGGCGCGCATGGTGCGCAGGATTCATCAAAAAAACCAACGGCACTTCAAACACATCGGCCACCTCAGCAGGATTGGCCTGCAAAGTAAAGCCGGGTGCGACCGTGGCCACCACAGGCGTGATATGAAAAGCAGTGCCGGTGGTGTAACGTGGCAAATTGCCCAGCACGCTCACGAACTCTGACGCGAGCCCGACTTCTTCATGCGCCTCGCGCAGTGCGGCTTGCGCGGCCGTCTCGCCATCATCGAGCTTGCCGCCTGCAAAGGCGATTTGGCCTGAGTGGGTGGAGAGCGTGTCGGTGCGCTGGGTGAGCAGCAAGGTGGGCCCGCCCTCAGATTCAGGGCGCATCACCAAAGCAATCAGCACAGCTGCTTCGCGTGGGGAGCGATCGGTAAACGGCGGCTCTTCGCGCACCTCAGCCTCCCAAGCGGGCGGCTGGGCAAAGCGCGCCTGCAAAGCAGTAGCGTGCAACTGATCGCGCTGCACGGCGGGCAGATGCGCATCCCACATCTTGATCGGCACGGCGCGTGGATCGAAGCTGGGAATTTTGCTGAAAGGGACGAAGCCACTCATGTTGAAATCGTATTAGCTATTAATTTAGTAGCGAACTGTGTAGATTTTATGCCGGCTAGCGGGTATTTTGATGAGGACAATGGCAAGAAAAAACCGCCAAGCTGGGCAGCGTTGGCGGTTTGATCGGGGAGCTAAAAAGCAAAATGAGCGATTTCTCACGCAGCCTTTATGCCGCAGGCGCTGCTTTTGGTGCCACTGCACGGGCGGTGAGCTTTTCTTTGATACGTGCGCTCTTGCCGCTGCGATCACGCAGGTAGTACAGCTTGGCACGGCGCACATCACCACGGCGCTTGACTTCAATGCCAGCGATCAGTGGGGAGTAGGTTTGGAAGGTACGCTCCACGCCTTCGCCGCTGGAGATTTTGCGCACGATGAAGTTGCTATTCAAGCCGCGATTGCGCTTGGCAATCACCACGCCTTCGTAAGCCTGCACGCGTTTGCGCGTGCCTTCAACCACATTGACGTTCACGATCACCGTGTCGCCAGGGGCAAAGGAGGGAATGGTTTTACCAAGGCGAGCAATTTCTTCTTGCTCAAGAGTTGCGATGAGATCCATAAAGGTCTTTCAATCATTGTTCAGATCAATAACCGCTACGCTAGGGGTGACAGGATCATTGCTGGGTGGCTTAAAGCTCACAACCAAATTCAATGCGCCACGGCGGACAGAGGATCGGAAAAGCTCTCCATTATAGCCCGACTCGCACTATTTGGTTTCACCCATCCCTGCGCCTCATAGTTTAGGAGGGTGCGTAGGTCCGCGCGAACGTTTTGAGCAAGTCGATAAACGTCTCGCTCGGGCCGCTGTCATTGTCTTTGCGCCACACAAGGGTCAAAGGTGCATCCATTTGATCGGTCTCTTTGAGCGGAATATAGGCAATCGAACCGCTGTGAATGCCTTGCATGGAAGCGGGCACAATCGACACCCCTGCGCCTGCAGCCACCAAGTTCAGGTTGGTCAGCATACGCGAGACTTCAGTGGCGATGCGAGGCTGAAATCCATGCTGCTCACAAAGCGCAAGGAAGTTGGCATACAAACCCGCGCCTCCTGGACGGCGCACCAAAATAAAGTTTTCATCGTGAAGCTCCTTCAGAGCGAGGGGCTTGCCGGTATTTGCACGATCTTGCGCCAAGGGATGGTCGCGCGGCAGCGCGACAACAACATGCTCGCGCAATAGGGTTTCGAAAACCAACGATTCGGGTTTAGAGACGGGAACCCGCAACAAGCCGCAATGAAGCCGCGACTCCGCAATGGACTCGGTCAGACTGGCCGCATTGTCTTCACTCAGTTCAATGTGGATTTCTGGGTATTGCGCACGCACGAAGCGCAACGCAGCGGGCGTAAAAGCGTGCGCTGCTGCAGAGCTGGTAAAGCCCACCCGTAAGATGCCTTGTTCGCCTCGCGCAAAGCGTGTCATACGCAGCTGCATTTGTGCGATTCCGTCTATCACGCGCTGAGCTTCTACGACAAATAACTTCCCACCCTCAGTGAGTTCCATGCCACGTGAGCGGCGGTGAAACAAGGCCAAGCCCAAGTGCTTTTCCAAGGCTTGAATCTGAACACTCAATGGCGGTTGTTGGATACCCAGCTGTGCGGCAGCTCGGGTCATGCTCTCACAGCCAGCAACGGCTAAGAAGTAGCGAAGGTGTCGAAGCTCTATATTCATACTTTAAAAATATTGATAGCACATTTTCAATATATTTGACATTATTACAAACCTGTCTCAGACTTGCAATCTGCAAAAAATCGTGTCTTGTTGAACGACAACTCTGCTGACATGACCCATCTAATTCCGCAAGGACGACTAAATGAAATCGAAACTCCATCTCGCCTGTGCATTCGCATTGATGTTGTTGGGCTGCGGCGGCACTGATACGCCAGCCCCCGCCCCTGGGGCATTTGTGCTCCCAGAACCCGTGAATATTCTGTTCGTCGGCAACAGCTACACTTTTGGCCGAATCGCGCCTGTGCTTCAGTACAACACGGCAACCGTCACGGATCTGACTGCCAGTTTCAATGATGTCTCGACAGCGACCAACGCTTGGGCAGTCGGTAGCGGCTTGCCTCCTACACCGTGTGTGACGACAACCACTGGATTGGGATGCTTTGAGCCCAAGCCTTGGGGCGGCGTGCCAGCGATTTTCAAGTCGCTTACGGATCAAGCCAGTTTGAACTACGTGGTGTCGCATTCGACTCGTAATGCGGCGACATTACGCGGCCACCTCTTCAACACCGGCGATTCGCTGTGGAATATGCAAGGCAATATTGCCAGCAAAAAATGGGATGTGGTGGTGCTGCAAGGGCAAAGTGATGAACCCTTGCCACCTAGCAAGTCAAAAAATGGGAATCCAGTGCAGTTTACAAAATACGCCAACCTCATTGCTGAATATGTTCACACAGGCACTGCGGGATCGACGACAGTTGCTGGAACAACAACTGAAGCCAACTTATACGGCAGCTTGGCAAACTGTAGAGCATTAATAACAGCAATGCCGCCTGGTCCAGGTGGGTCGAATACGAGTTGCAATGCAGTGAGAACCATCACATTCAATGTGAATGCAAATCCGCAAGCAAAGGTATTTCTCATGCAGACCTGGGCTCGGCCCGACATGGTGGAGGCTCACAAGTGCACACAAGCAGATCAATCGACGCTGGATGGCTCTCCCAAAGTGGATGCCACCTGCGATGCAGGAGCCAATGGGTCGACCACTGGCTTGAACGCCGGTATGAATAATCTGTTTTACATCTCCAAGGCCAACACAGCACTCAACTTGGCTGACATGACCACCGATATGCAAAGCATCTTCTCCAGCGTTGCCGCAACCACCCGCACCACGGGGGATTTACGGTTTGCCGGCATCTTGCCGGTGGGTAATGCATTCCAAGAGGTAGTGAACGCGGGTGCTGTCAAAAACAGCGGTTTCTACAAAGCAGATGGCACCTTTGACGACAGCGGTACGCAAATGAACCTGTGGTGGAAAGACAGCACGCATGCCAGCAAATTTGGCTCCTATCTTAGTGCACTGGTCACGTTTGGGAGGATCACCGGGCTCAATCCTGTAAGGTTTGATGGTTTAGACCGAGCTGCGTCCGATCTCGGTATTTCTCGCACCCAAGCACAGACCTTGCAAGGTGTAGCCAGAGACACCTTGGTGGCAGCAGGTGTGGTGCTGCGGTGAAACATTGCCGCGCGGCGGCGTGTTTGAAATAGGCCTGTCAGATGGACTCAATGTTCATAGCTTAACGCTCACGCGTTGATAATGACTGATCAGGCGTTACGCCAAGATCATTCAGCGCTTGTGCAGCCAGCCTGCCTCCTTGGTAATCAGCTCTGCGAATTGCTCTGGCGTGCCACCCAAAAGCATGTCGCCAGAATCTGCAAGCTGTGCGCGAAACTCTTGGATGCTGAGCACGGTGTTGAACACGCCATTAAGCCTCTCAATGATTGCTTGGGGCGTTTTGGCAGGCGCGAATATCCCAAAGGTCGACATCAAATTGGCTTGGGGAAAACCTAACTCCTCCAGAGTTGGCACATGGCTGAGTTGGCGCACTCTGCTTGGGACGCCAATTGCCAATGGTTTGAGCTTTTGGGCTTGAATGTGCTGAAGCTGTGTAGCGCCTAAATTTGTAGACAGTAGCTCGAATTGCCCACCCAATGCATCATTGATCTGTTGACCGCCCCCTTTGTAGGGAATGTGTACGAGTTTGGCTTGCGTGGCTAGGCGCACTTGCTCCATCACCATATGCCCCGTCGTGCCCACACCAGAAGTTGCCCAACGATATCCTGCCTGAGTCGGGGGCGGCACGTCCATGATGTCGCTCAGGCGCGTCCCGGAGAAAATCGGAGTCCCTACAACTAGGGTTGGTGCGCGCATCACGCCAATCACTGGAGTAAAGTCGCGCTGCGGTGCATAGGCCACTTGGTTAAATTTCGGCAATGAAGTCAATGTAGAAATCGCGGCAAACGCCAAAGTTTGTCCGTCGGGCGGTGAGTTCGCCAAAACTGCCATGCCCACACTGCCGCCACCGCCTGCGCGGTTTTCAACGATAACCGGCCTCTTAAGTAGCACACTGGCCTTCTGTGCCATGAATCGGCACATCTGATCGCTCACGCCACCGGCAGGATAGACTACGATGATGCGCAGGTCTTTGTTCAGCCAAATTTGGCTCGCTTGGGCATCAACGCTGCGCAAGGCAGTCAGGACTGGGGCGGCTAAAAGCAGAGATCGGCGTAGCAAGGCTTGAGCATTCAAGTGAGTAGAAAGACAAATACTGAGGTGGGCCGAGCGCAGTTACTGGTCTGCCTAAGTTTGCCTCTGAAGCTGGCTAACGTCAAGAATCGTTTGACCCAACAGCATTTCGCAGGCGTGTGATGCGCTGGCGCTGCTCCAGCCGCCAACGATCAATCTCCGCATGATGGCCACCCACTAGCACGCTAGGCACACTCTGGCCGCGCCAGATTTCGGGGCGGGTGTAGTGCGGGTGATCGAGCAGGCCGCCGATGGAGGGGTTGAAGCTGTCTTGCACATGACTTTGCTCGTCGCCCAGCACGCCGGGTTGAAGGCGGGCCACTGCATCGAGCAATGCCATGGCCGCGATCTCGCCACCGGAGAGCACAAAATCGCCCAAGCTGATTTGTTCGGTCACGAATTGATCGATGAAGCGCTGGTCGATGCCTTCATAGCGACCGCAGATCAGGATGGCGCCGGGGTTAGCAACATTCGTCTCTGCAAATCGCGCCACTACCGCATGCGCCAAAGGCTGGCCCACGGGGGAGAAGAGCACCACAGGGCATGTGGCAAACTGCTTTTGCGCACGTTCCGCTTGGATGCTTTCCACGCTGCGCGCCAGTGGCTCGGCCATCATCAGCATGCCAGGGCCGCCGCCAAAGGGGCGGTCATCCACCCGTCGGTAATTGCCGTCTGCAAAATCACGCGGATTGGTGAACTGCACCTCGACCGCCTTGCTGCCATCTTCACGCAGCTCAAACGCGCGGCGAATGATGCCGCTTTGCATCAAGGGCGCAAACAGATCGGGGAAGAGGGTAATGATGTCAAAGCGCATGAATACCAGTTTTTAAGCTAGGATTTTAAGCATTTTCGGCCACTAGCCGGGAAGAAATATGCGCGGGGTGCTATTGATTTAATAGTAACCAGCAGATGGCAAACTCAGTAATCCAACTGCCAATCCACCGTGATCGTCTTTTTTTCAAGACTCACCGTATCCACATACGCATCCACAAACGGAATCAACGTCTCAAGCGGCTTGCCTTCATGCTCGCGCTCAGCCACGATAACAGTTTGCGGCCCGGTCGAGATCAAATCTTTCACCGCACCTAGCGAGATGCCTTCACGGTTAATCACCTCGCAGCCGAGCAAATCAACCCAATAAAACTCATTGCTGGCAGGCTTGGGAAAGGATTCACGCCCAATAAAGATGCGACAGTTTTTCAGGAGTTCTGAGGTATTGCGATCGTCGACGCCTTCGGCCTGCGCGACCAAGGTATCAGAATGATCTTTGGCGGCGCGGATTTTGAGGAGTTGCGACGCTTTGAACAGCGGCTCTCGTGCCACCACACCCGCACGCGGCTCGGGCGGCAGCAAATACCAGCTTTTAGAAGAAAAAAGCGCCTCGGGCGAGGCGCTGTAGGCGATGACTTTGAACCATCCCTTGATGCCCCAAGCTTCGCCAATTCGGCCGACCTCGATGGCATCTTGCGGCAGCGCCGCAGGCTCTAAAAAAGCCAGCATGGCTGCCATGCGCAAATCAAGCTGCTGCTACGGCGGCAGCAGGGATTTGCTTGAGCAAGCGCTCAACGGTTGGCGAGGCTTGTGCGCCCACGCTCTTCCAATACGTCATGCGGTCAGCGGCGATGCGCAGGCCTTCTTCACCAGCAGTGGCAATCGGGTTGTAAAAACCGATGCGCTCGATGAAATTGCCATCACGACGGCTGCGTTTATCAGCCACCACAACGCTGAAGAAAGGGCGATGCTTAGAGCCACCACGGGCTAGGCGAATCACGACCATAATTATTCCTAAATGTATGAAAACAGAGCCCAACGATCAGTTGAACATGCACCGAGCCGGGTGCTCGGATTTTTTAAGCCGCGTTTGAGACACGCACTGTGGCCACCCGGCCAGCGACACGCAGCAAAGCCTTATATTATAGCTCGTATGACAAATACACCTTCCCCCCTTATTCGCCCCTCCCTTGATGCTGATGTGCCCGCCATAGCCTCCATCTATGCGCATCACGTGCTGCACGGCACAGGCACTTTCGAGACCGAGCCGCCCAGCCCCGCCGATATGCTGACCCGCCGCGCGGATGTGCTGGCTAAAAACCTGCCTTATTTGGTGATCGAGCAAGCTGGCCAGATCATGGGCTTTGCCTATGGCAATTGGTTCAAGCCCCGCGCGGCCTATCGTTTTAGCGTGGAAGACTCCATCTATCTTGCGCCCGAGGCCGCTGGAAAGGGCTTGGGTAAATTGCTGCTCGTTGAATTGCTCGCCCAACTGGAGCGGCGTGGCGTGCGCAAAGCCATGGCCGTGATTGGCGATTCTGCCAACGCAGGCTCGATTGGGGTACACAAGGCTTGCGGCTTCACCGATGTGGGCATCATCAAAAGCTGTGGCTGGAAATTTGGCCAATGGCGCGATATCGTGCTCATGGAAAAGACTTTGGGCGCAGGGGACGCTACTTCTCCTGAATAATCCGCGCATGTTCAAAACCAAAAACAAAACGCTGGCCGCCTGGCTGGCCTTCCTAGGCGGCCCACTGGGGATTCATCGCTTTTATTTGCACGGCATTTTTGATTGGCTTGGCTGGCTGCTGTCCATTCCTACTGCGCTTGGGCTTTATGGCATTCAACGCATTCAGACCCTCGGGCAAGACGATCAACTCTCTTGGCTACTCGTGCCCCTGCTCGGGTTCACGATTGCAGGCTGCGCGCTCACGGGCATCGTGTATGCGCTATCCACCCCCGAAAAATGGAACGCGAGACACAATCCACAACTCACCCCCGATGCTCAGCCCGGCCATACGAATTGGGCAACGATAGCTGCCATCGTCGCCAGCCTCATGATCGGCACGGCGATTCTCATGGCCAGCATCGCGTTCAGTTTTCAGCGGTATTTTGAATACCAAATTGAAGCATCACGCCAAATCTCACAGTAGTGCTTCCACTGCACCCACAAGCCCTGCGATAATCAGGCGCTGTGGGGCGTTAGCTCAGTTGGTTAGAGCAGAGGACTCATAATCCTTTGGTCGAGTGTTCAAGTCACTCACGCCCTACCACCACACAACAAAAAACCGCCTTCGAGGCGGTTTTTTTCATGAGAACTTGAATCGATCAGATACTGACCAATTGATGCTTGGGCATCCAGAGCGCAAAGCAAGGCAGCAGCGCATTGATCGCCGTGGCGGCGGCTTGTTGGTTTTGCTCTTTGGAGATCGCTTGGTGCACGTCGCTGCGCAGCATCCACAGCTCACGCACATCGCGCACGCCGCGAATCTTATAGCGCAGCCGCTCAATCTCTTTGCCTTGCAAATCTTGCAAGCAGAGCTCCATCTTGAGTTTGATTTCGCTGAGCGTCATTTTTTTCGGTGCTTCTTCGCTCGGCTGCTTGCTGCGGCCAAACGACATTGAAAAACCAAAAGATTTGGAGCTGCCGCGCTCGTTGCTCGAATTCTCAAATCCGAAAAATTTGTTCATGGTAAGAATCATTGATGTGTCTCCAGTGCCACTTGTGATGGCATCCGATCAGCTTTTTTCGAGTCGGGATAGACTCTTTTCAAAAGCGTTTTTGGTATGGATCGAATTTTAGAAAGACACGCTCAACAAATCTAGGGTAAACACTTAATTCCAATGTGAATTAATCACGGAAAGACTTTTGAATTAAAGAAGAATGAACGAAAAGTGCGAAAAGTCACACCCTCGCTTTGGCCAACTCGATGCATTGACCCAATTGCTGGGCATCGCCAATTTGGTTGGCCAAAATCAAAATCAGCCGCGCGTTCAAAGCAGTTGACTGATCCGGCGTGAGACCCTGATGCGCCTGTATCAAGGCTTCGTAAAAACCATCGGCATCGCTCCATTGCGGTGTCAAAACAGGCTGGCTCATGCGCTTGCTCCTGAAAGGCGAGCCAAGGCCGCCGTTACTTCGGTGGGTGACAGGTGCTGCCCTCGGGCTGCAATGTAACTATCGGGCCGAATCAACGCCCAACCCGGTGCATGCAAGCCGCAAGCTTGGGCTAGGCACTGCGGGGTATCCACAATCGTCTCGCGCACATCGATTGCGCTGCCACGAGTCTGCACCCACACGATGCGCGCTTGCTCGTGCCAGCTTTGATGCTTTAAGCGCTCACGCCAGAGGTAGTCTCCCGGGCCACCAGCCCACACCAGCAGCAGCGGCATTCCCTTGGCCCATTGCAGCAAATCATTGAGCTGGCCGCTTGTTCCATCTGTCCATTCAAAGCTCACGTTTTGTACTGAAAAACTCTGCGGTAACTCCGGCGCAGTCAAGGGCGAGCGCGAATACGGATTGGCCACGGCCATGCGCCCCGTGTTGACCAAGCTGCGGGCAAACGGATGCTGCTTGGCCAAATCGAGTGTGGCTTGGCGGAAGATGATCTCCATGCCGTCTTGCGGGCGCAAAAATTTTGCTGTGCGGTTGGTCACTTGCACATTGGTTTGCGCAGCTTCATGGCGCTCGTCTTGATATGACTTGAGCAAACCACGCTGCGCCCTGCCCTGCACCACAGCGGCCAGCTTCCAAGCCAAGTTGTCGGCATCGGCAATGCCGGTGTTGCCGCCGCGCGCGCCAAATGGGCTGACCACTTTGGCGCTGTCGCCCATTAAAAAAACCAGGCTCTTGCCCGCTGGCGCAATCATAGTGTGTACGCATTCACTGCGGTAGGCATACGGGCCGACCCAGACGATATCGACTTGCGTGTCTTTGCCAAATTGCTTGGCTAGTCGCTGCCTCACCACATCCTCTCGACTCACATAAGCTGAATCTGCATCCGGCGCCATTTGGTAATCGATGCGCCAGACATCATCGGCCATCAGGTGCTGCCACACTGCGCGGCCTTCGTTGAAGGGCGCTTCAATCCAAGTGTGGCGCTCGTGCGGCGGCCGGGTAGAAAAGCGCACATCAGCAATGCACCAGCGGTCGTCGCCTTTGATGCTGGTCTTTTCAATCTTCAGCCAATCGTGGAACGGGCTGCGTGAGCCGGTGCAATCGATGACGAAATCGGCTGTCGCTTGATAGCTTCCTTGCGGCGTTGCTATTGAAAACGTAGCCTTTCCGCTGTCGGTAGAAAAAGATTCCACACGATTATTCCAACGAATCTGCGCACGCCCCAGCTCCAAGATGCGCTCGACTAAAAAGCCTTCGTTATAGAACTGCTGAATGTTGATGAAGGCCGGTTGCTCGCTCAAATTGAAATTGCCCTGCGCCTTCAAATCAAAGCTGTACACCTCATCGTGCCCCGCAAACGTGCGGCCCACACTCCACTGAATGCCTTTGGCTTTGATGCGCTCATAAATGCCCAGCTTGTCAAAAATCTCCAGCGACTTTTGGGTGTAGCAAATGCCTCGGCTGGAAGCGCCCTTCACACCCACGGAGTTGTCTTCATCGAGCAGCACGCAATCCACGCCCAGCTGCGCCAGCGAGCAAGCCAGCGTGAGCCCCGAGAGCCCGCCGCCCACAATCAAAATCCGATGATGCTCCAGCTTGCCAGAATGCACGGCCTGTGGAATCACCGCTGCATATTCAGGCAGCACATAGCCAGTGCCCTGGCTGAATTCATAGCCGTTGGTGAAGGCAGCGGCTTGGTAGGCATGAGAAACATCGTTTTGCATATGTCTTCAAAGCGTTTTCATTGGTTAGCCGACATAGAATCTACATAGTTTGCTATCAAATCAGTAGTAGTTGTGAAGCCGTTTAACGCTGCTCTCCGCCAAACTCAGGCCGGTCATTGCTCTGCGGCTTCAGCGCGGGCACAGGTTGGCCGGCGGCCAGCGCTGCATCGCGCTCAGCGCGCCAAGCGTTTTTGCGCGCCGTCCATTCATGCAGGCGGGCATGCGCCGTTTTGCTCTCTTGCAGCATCTGAAATTCATCGGCCAGTTGTGCCGTCAGCTCCAATCGGATGCCGTTGGGGTCAAAAAAGTAAATGCTTTTGAAGATGTGATGATCCGTCACGCCCAGCACATCCACACCCGCCGCTTGCAGCCGCGCCTTCATCGCCTCTAAATCGGCCACGGTGTTGACCCGAAAGCTGATGTGATTCACCCATTTCGGCGTATTGGGGCTGGGCTCAGCGGCGGTGTCGTCGCCCAAGTCAAAAAACGCGATGAAGCTGCCGTCTTGCAGGCGGAAGAAAAAATGCGTGTAAGGGCAAAACTCACCCGTGGAAGGCACGATATCGCTTTGAATAATGTGATACAGCGGCAAGCCCAGAATGTCTTCATAAAAACTGCGCGTCTCCTCGGCATCGCGGGCGCGGTAGGCGTAGTGGTGCAGCTGCTGCACGGGCGCGGGGGCGGGCAGGCTGGTTTTCATGCTGTCTGGAATGGCGTAGATGTTCATAGTGAACTCCGAGAATTTCACTAATCATAACGGATTTACTCATGCGTAATTTTTCCAGATTGACTTTGCACGCAACCGCTTCGCCTTCACGCCACCCGCTCACCTGCCGCGTGACGTGCCCGAGAGCCGAGGACTGTCCTTTTTAAGGCTACAAAGACGGTTTTCCGAGCTGCAATCTTTTGTAGCGACACTGGCTTGGTTGGCCGCGCCCGACCGGGACAGTCTTCGTTTTTTCAGACCCATCACACAGCGGGTGGAAATTATTGGTGCGTCTTTTCGCTCTCAATTCAATAGCGCCTTGCTCATATTCTTTGCCGGGCAGTCTAAAGCTCTAAAAAAAAACTTTAAAAAGATTTAATGTACAATTCAAATGTACAAAAAAGGCTAAAATGTCTATTTCAATCGCCAAATCCCGCCAGCAGCTTTCTTCATTGATTGATGCGGCACAAAGCAAACCGCAGGTGATCACCAAGCGCAACACGCCGGTGGCCGTGCTCGTTTCTGCCGATTACTTCAAACGCACCGAAACCGCTGCGCACAGTGCGGAGAGCTTTTACAACACCCTGCTCGCGCTGCGCGAAGCCTATCCGCCCGCAGATGATGCCGGCCTACCCGGCCTCGCAGATCGCGCCGCCTCATGGGCGCGCACCAACAGCTTCACCGACGCGCCCTAGTCATGGCGCAAACGATTTATTTGGCAGATACCAACGTGATGAGCGAATGGGTGAAAAAAACGCCCGATGCCCACGTCATGCAGTGGGCGCAAACCGCCCAGCTGATTGCCATCTCAGCCATCACGACCGAAGAGGCGCATTTTGGATTGGCCTGGCAGCCCAACGCGCGCAAACTGAGCCTGTTCAATGCGCTGGTGCAAAGCCTGCATGCTGTCTATCCCATCACCGAATCCATCGCGCAGCGCGCAGGCATGCTGCGCGGCCAGTTTCAAGCCCAGGGCATCACCCGCAGCGCCCCCGATATGCTGATTGCCGCCACCGCACAAGAACACCAACTGATCATCGCCACACGCAATGTGCGCGATTTTTTAGGCTGCGGCGTGCAGGTGGTCAATCCGTTTGAGGCGCAGCTTCAGTAGCGAGTCACGGTCTGGCGGCTGCTTTCAATACCTCGCCTACACGCCACCCGCTCGCCTGCCACGCGACGTGCCCGTAAAACCCGAGGGCTTTCCTTCCGGGATTCCACCATGTGTAGCGCGCCAGCATGGTTTCTCGCGCTCCACGAGGAAATCCCTCGGATTTTTCAGACCCATCACGCAGCGGTTCTGGATAGTTGACGCGTCGTTTCGCTACTCATTCAATAGCACTCTGCACACGTTTTATAACGGGTAGAGGCCGAAATCGTATAAATTTTCTCCCTCTGGTCGCTCGTTGAGCATGCTCACGCCAAGGCCGCCAAAGCATCCAGCGGGCTGGCAATATCACCCGCAGCTACTTTGTAGGCATTAATGAGCGCATTCGCCACTATGGGCTGCTCTCAGCAGGTTGCAAGGCTGTGAAGGTGGCGCAGGCCAGAGCGGCGTTGGCGATGCCAGTATCCAACTTACAAGCAACAGAGTCGGCAGCTGAGTTCATGCGCCGCATCAAGGCGATTGACATCGTGAAATGCCCAAGCTGTGCATTGGGACGGCTCAAGATCATCCAAAGCGTGTCAGCCCCTGCGCGGCTGCCCGCCCCGGGCTCGTGTTTGCAGGCCTGCGGATGCCGGGGGCCGCCATGAATGCAGTGGCACTTGCGAGGGATGGCATTGCGCTTGGATACATAGCGCAGGGCTGCTGCGCGGGCGTCGTGGGGACGAATGACAAACAGATCGTGGTTTGGAGCAGTCAGGGCTGTTCTGTGGCGTATTGGGTCGCGCTGCAATCGCGCAGGAAGTCCTTTACTCGTAGCCACATGCGCCAATCTGCGCCATAATTTACTTCAAGTAAGGGACTGAAGATTTCATTGCCCTTACCCGCAACCACCCACCGTGGTTCAGTCCAACAAGGTTTATCTGTCGCAGGAGGCTCTCTTGGTTTCTATCAACTCGGTCTCGCTCGCGACTGATAAACGCTATTCGTTAGACCCGATGGAAATATTTCCAACGCATGACTAAGATCAGCAATCAACTGTCACTGAAGTTTGATGAACAAATAGAGCTTCTTAATGCTCTATGCGAAGCCTATGACCAAGGCAAGGAAATTATTGCGTTATCAATCGCAACTGCAATTCGCGTGCTTGTTTATGACACTACAAATAGCACATCTTTATTGACTCATCTGGGTAGAAAAGATGGTCAGTACCTGAGTACCAACATGCGTGACTTAAGAGAACTAGTTCACTTAGGTTTGGTCCGGAGAATCAATGTTGGAGTCAAGGATGGTTCTGGAGGAGTTGCTAAATACTGGCCTATTTTCGACGAGAGATACTTCTCATGCCCAACAAACCACTTCGTTTTTCATTCATTTGAAAACTGGTGGAATGAGCATGTATTTGAAAATAAAAGCAATTACCTGACAAGAAAAGAACTTGTCCTTCACATCGTCAATAAAGATGGTGGCGCTCACTTTGACAAAGAAGTGGAAGATAAATATGACGTCTTTAGAAAAACGTGGTCCGGCGGGTCAAGCCTGATCGGTAGCACTTCCGGTATCAAGCGCGGTTATGACAACATTCCAACATACCCTGCCGTGAGGCAAATAGCGTATGAGCTGTTACATTCTCAGATCTAGGGCTCGGGTCTAACGAGTAAGGTTAGATCGCGCTTGCCGCGATCTAACCTTACTCGTTAGGCGGCAATTTCATTGTGTTCGAGGTTGTGTTCGAGGTTTGTTGATTCGTAGCCCGTGGGATACAATCCTGCTATGCGTGTGCAAACGACCAAGGTCTATCTCGATTGGATTAATTCACTGAATGACCGAGTGGGTCGTGCACGAGTTCAGGTTCGCGTCGATAGACTCGTTCACGGGAATCCAGGGCAGCATAGGGCTCTGACTAACGGTGTTTGCGAGTTGAAGATCGATTTTGGGCCAGGATACCGGGTCTATTACACGGAGCGAGCTGGCGTTGTCGTTGTCCTGCTGGCTGGCGGAGACAAGTCATCGCAGCAGAAAGACATGAAGACCGCGATCATGTTGGCAAAGGGACTCTAGGAGCATTTCTATGACAAAAGCAATTTCTAAAGTAGTAGCGTCAACGACAAAAGTAACCAGCACCATTGCGTATGACGTATCTGAACAACTTAGAACGCCAGAAGAAATGGCTGCGTATCTGGACGCATGGCTAGAAGAGGCACCTGAGGATGCAACTGGAATTGCACGCGCACTGGGCGATATTGCACGTGCCAAGGGAATGACCCAAGTGGCACGCGACGCGGGTCTTAGTCGAGAAAGCTTATACAAAGCCTTGGGTGAAAATGGGAATCCAACTTTCGCAACCGTTTTAAAGGTGGCGAGGGCATTGGGTGTTAGGTTTCATGCGCAGGTTGCCTGAGTTGCGGTCGAACAGGTTGATCGACGCAGACACACTGCAGCAAATGGCTGCTACGCAGCAGTTGCTGTGCGCTGGTCATCGCCGACGTTAAACCTCCTCGCATAGTGCGAGCAAGCGAGATTTTTAATCGAAATCGACCTCTAGCCGGCATAAATACTGCACAAGGCGCTATGAATTTTGTAGTGATTCAACGCGCAGCCTGCTCTGAGTTTGTGCTCAGACGCATGACCCCGACCCGTCGCAGCGTGCTTTAAGCTCTTTTGTTGAGAGATGTTTGCCATTGCCTTTGTGGCGCCGGTGCTCGCTTTAGCGTTTGACAAGCCGACAGCCCTGCCGCCGCGCGATAATCTGCGGCATGATCCAACCCATCGCCCAACTTCTCCCCGCCATCACCCTCGAATCCGCCCCCAACCCCACCGCCGCCGTCATCTGGCTGCATGGCCTAGGCGCCGATGGCAACGACTTTGCTGGCCTCGTGCCCGAAATTGATTTAGCACTCTGCGCGCCGATTCGCTTTATCTTTCCGCACGCGCCCAGCATGCCGGTCACGGTCAATGGCGGTTACGTGATGCCAGCTTGGTACGACATTTTTGGCGCGAATCTCGTGAGCAAACAAGACGCCACTGGCATTCAAAAATCAGAGCGTGAGATTGTGGCGCTGATCGAAGACCAAGCAGCCAAAGGCATCGCATATGAGCGCATCGTGCTGGCCGGTTTTAGCCAAGGTTGCGCGATGGCTCTGCACACCGGCTTGCGTTTGCCGCACAAGCTTGCGGGCATCATGGCTCTATCGGGCTACCTGCCGCTGGCCGAGCGCTTTGCCGCCGAGCGCCACACCGCCAATGCCACCACACCCCTCTTCATGGCGCACGGCACGCAAGACCCCGTCGTGCCAGTCGCGCGTGGCGAAGATTCGCGCGAGCTACTTGCCGCGCTCGGCCACCCCGTGCAGTGGCACGCCTACCCCATGCCGCACAGCCTGCACCCGCAAGAGATCAAAGACATCAGCCACTTTTTGCAGTCTGTGCTGCCGGCTTGAGCTTGTGTTTCTTTTGCACTGAATCGCACACCAACCTTCATGCAATTCGTTATAGGCACGATGCCAAGTTGATGTATAGTTATATACATCATAGTGATTGAGAGTCGAGATGCATCGTACCCAAATTTACCTGCAAGACGATTTGTACGACAACCTAAAAACCCGTGCCCGCAACGTAGGCGTCAGCATGTCCGAGCTGATTCGCCGCACGCTGGAGGCCGACATTCAAAAAGACCCCGTGGCCGACGCGCGGGCCTACTTTGACCGCTTAAAGCCTCTGCAAAGTTTTGCCAAGGTAGATGCCGAGAGCTATGTGCGCAGCATTCGCAGCAAAAGCCGCATTTTGCGCACGGGTGAGGGCGCATGATGCCCGAACGGTTGGTGCTGGACACCAACATCGTCATCGATTTACTGAAAAAATCACCCGCAGTCGTCGAGCGCTTTTTAGCGCTGCTGGAGGCGCAAACTATTATGCTGATCAGCCCCATCGTGGTGGCCGAGGTCTATGCAGGCGCATTTAAACGTGAGCATCAAGACGTGGAGGCGTTGTTTGACCTGTGCCAACGCGTGGATATGGACAGTGACACCGGGCGCATGGCGGGCTTGTACGCCAACCAATACGCCAAGGCTTTTCAAGGCATCGCGCTAGAAGACTACCTGCTGGCTGCCACTGCCCGCGCCCACCGCTGCCCGCTGTGGACGCTTAACCGCAAGCACTACCCGATGGATGATGTGGCGTTGTTTGGATGATGGGTTGGGAAAGGCGCGAAGGGCGCAGCCCGAAGCGTATAGCCCAGAGCAGCGCGCTGTTTGCGGGGTGTCCAACTGGAGTTTCATGCGGCTCGCTCGCCTGCCACGCGACGTGCCCGAAAAAGCCGAGGACTGTCCTTTTAAGAGTGCAGTGCATGGTTTCCCGAGCTGCTGATCTTTTGTGGCGATGATGGCGTTGTTGGCCGCGCCCGATCGGGCCAGTCTTCGTTTTTCACGCCCATCGCGTAGCGGATGGAGGTCATTGGCGCGTCGTATTGCTCTTAATTCAATAGCATTCTGCGCATATTCTATAACGGCTATCGGCCTAAAACACTCTAAAAAATGCTCTTTCATTCGCAATGGGGCTGACTCGCTCAAGGCATGGCCACTAAAGCATCCAATTTACAAGCAACAGAATCGGCAGCTGAGTTCATGCGCCGCATCAAGGCGATTGACGTGTTGCAATGCCCAAATTGCGCGCTGGTGCAGCTCAAGATCATCCAAATGATGTCGCACTTGCGAGGGATGGCATTGCGCTTGGATTCATAGCGCAAGGCTGCTACGCGAGCGGTGTAGGGACGAATGGCAAGCAGATCGTGGTTTGGAGCAATCAGGGCTGTTATTTGGCGTATTGGGTCGCGCTGCAATCACGCAGGAAGTCCTTTACTCGTCGCCACATTCGCCAATCTGCGCCATAATTTACTTCAAGCAAGGCACTGAAGATTTCATTCCCCTTTGCATGCAACCACCTCAGGTGGTTCAGTCCAACAAGGTTTATCTGTCGCAGGAGGCGCTCTTGGTTTCTATCAACTTGCTCTCGCGACTGATAAACGCTACTCGTTAGAGCGCAGGGGGCTGAAGTGCTAGGAAAGATCCCTTCGATGAAAGTGCAATTACGTTGCAGTCTAGGGCGCAGGTTTCCGAACGCTGGTGGCATCATTTCTTTGGGGCGATACCGAGTAATCCCCATTCCTACTGTTGCCGGTGGAGAACAAGAGGGCATATTCGAGTTTGAGGAGCCTGATAGAAAGTCTGGGCACTCTCATCCGGAGGGTGAGGGCAAACTAATCCTCTCTTTTCTAAGCTTGCTCTTGAACTGCGAGGTCCGGCAGACAGGGTTCTCTATAAATGGTATTGACATTAGCAGAGACAAAAAGACTGCATCCCTTGTCTGTATGGACACTCTGGCAATGGATAGGCTCGACTTCTCTGATTCGCTTGACCAGCTACTTTGTTCAAGCGACCAAATCCTAAAGCAGCTGATTCGTGCCGCAAAAGCATACGATCTTGCGTTACATGCGAGTGCCATCGATGTAACGCTCGCATTCCTTCTTTTGGTAACGTCTGTAGAGTGCTTGTCGTCCCAAGATGAAGTCATTCCTAACTCGGAGTTAAACAAATCGCAAAAAAGTACTGAGAGGTTCTGCCGCGTCGTTACAACATTCTGTTCTGATAAAGCAAAGCACTTTCCCTCTGACGGCAGCGACGGATTTACTCGACATCTAAAGACAATCTATTACGTCCATCGATCAGGCTTTGTTCATAGTGGAAAAGAGGTTTCGATAGCGGCATCAGCAGCAGACAGAGCTGGATTTCCCGCAATTACTCATTTTGAAGATGGGAAGGAAATTAGTACGCCTGGGCTCAATTGGTTTTTTGGTGTAGTCCGTGACACGTTACTTGGATTCCTAAAAATGGTTCAAAAGTTTCAGGGCAACCCGATTCAGACGCCATTGCAAAAATAGCAAGCGAATCAGTCGTTCTTACGATGAAGGTTGGTGGGTGAGCGCTCTAACCCATCATTCCACCGGACGCTGCGCGAAAAAGCCGCGCAGCCCCGGTGAATTCCGACGTTAACTTGCTATTGGTTCTCGGTAAATCAGTGTGGCGTCCAGTACCTAAAAATGGTACTATAAAATCATGAAACGACGGCATCAGCGAATTGTTGAATTAATCTTTTCGCGGCCGACGAGCGGTAATGTCCAGTGGCGCGATGTTGAAGGTCTCTTCGCTGAACTGGGCGCGGAAATTGAAGAACGGGCAGGTAGCCGTGTTTCTGTTTTTTTGTTTGGCGAGGTGCGGGTGTTTCACAGGCCGCATCCATCACCAAACACAGACAAAGGCGCAGTGGCATCGATCCGCAAATGGCTGGAACAACACGGAGTCGAACCATGAACGTAATGACTGTTGATGACTATCACGCAACGATTGAATTCGACCCTGATCTTGATTTGTTCAGGGGGGAGATTCTCGGCCTCAACGGTGGCGCTGA
>JAYVJQ010000266.1:0-4131 GCA_043769055.1 Allobrachymonas sp. | reverse complement strand
CGAACTCAAAGCCATCGGCAAAGCGGGTGCTGGCGTTGACCTTCACGCTGGCGGAATCGACTTCGCGCAGGAAGCGCTGAGCGTGCAGGTGATTCGTGGTGACGATGGCGTCGGTGTGGTGCGATGAGTAGTGGTTGATATGCTGGATGGCTTCATCCACGCCCGCGACGATTTTGATGCTGATGATGGGGGCGAGGTATTCCTCGAACCAGTCTTGTTCGGTAGCATCTTTGATGTAATTTGCTATTGAATCAGTAGCACCCCGCGCATATTCTATGCCGGCTAAGTGCCGTTTTGACTCTGAATCACAGCGCATTTCTACGCCTTTAGAGGCATAGATGGCGGCGATCTTGGGCAGAAACTCAGCAGCCACGCCGCGCGCCACCAGCAAACCTTCTGCCGCATTGCAAGGCGAGTATTTATTCGTCTTCGCGTTATCCGCAATGCGCACGGCCATCTCGATATCGCACTCATCATCCACATACACATGGCAATTGCCATCGAGGTGTTTGATGACCGGCACTTTGGCATCGCGGCTGATGCGCTCGATCAAGCCTTTGCCGCCACGCGGAATGATCACATCGACGAATTGCGGCATGGTGATGAGCTGGCCCACGGCCTCGCGATCTGTCGTCGGCACGAGCTGTACGCCATCTTCTGGTAAGCCACTCTCGCGCAAAGCTTGGCGCACGATCTCAGCCAGCGCGCGATTCGATTCAATCGCCTCTGAGCCACCGCGCAAAATGCAGGCATTGCCGCTCTTGATCGAGAGCGATGCCGCCTCAATCGTTACATTCGGGCGGCTCTCATAAATCATGCCAAACACGCCAATCGGCACGCGCATCTGCCCCACGCGAATGCCGCTGTCCATCTGGCGCATACCGGAGATTTCGCCAATGATGTCGGCCATCGCGGCGAGTTGCTCACAACCCAACGCGCAAGTCTCCAGCACCTTGGGCGTGAGCTTCAAGCGATCGACCATCGGCTCGGCCAGGCCAGCGGCAACTGCGCGCTGCAAATCTTTCGCGTTCTCCACCTGCAGCGCATCCACATTCGAGCGCAGCAATACCGCCAGCCGCTTCAACGCCGCATTCTTTTGCACCGCCGGCGCGCACGCCATTTCAAACGCAGCGCGGCGCGCTTGTGCGCCCAAGGTTTGCATAAGTTCGGGGGTGGTAATCGCATTCATAGCGGTATTTTCGCAGAGCGCAGCAGGTGTCGGCTTTGATTGACTTCGCAAGCATATTTTGAGATAAAAATATGATCGAAATCAACCCCTAACCGGCATAAAATCTACGCAGATTGCTATTGAAATAGTAGCAACTATGCTTTACAAGTCAGCAGCGCCGCACTGCCCAAGCTGGATTTGATGCCATCAAGTTGGCTGCGCAGCGCGTCGTCCACAGCAGGCAGTTTGAGGATTTGGCCGCTGATCTCCGGTGTTTCTTGCACGACTTTGGCGGTGCGCACGCCGCGTTTGGTCAGGTTGGCGAGCGCGTCGTTGGCCGCGTTGGGGCTGCTGAACACACCGAGCGAAATGCCCGGCTCTAGCGAAGCGTTTTTCAAGGTTTCAAAAGGAAGATTGAGCTCGCGCAGCTCGGTTTTCTTTTTGGCTAAGGCATCTGCGTTGGCGTATTTGCCCATATAGACGATCCAGCGGGGCGCTTCTTTGGTGGCCTCCAAACTCCAGCTACCGGCGGGCAAGCTGCTCGCAGCAGTTTGCACACTAGCGGCCTTGGCTTGGTCGAGCAAGGGGCTTTGCAGACATTCGGGTGGCTTGGGTGGTGGAGCTGCAGCAAGCACTTCCACACGCTTGGCCTCCGTCGGGTTCAGCAGGCGCATGGCCTCGGGCTTGATCTGGGCTTGCAGGCGCTGCGGCTCGGTTTGCTGGGTGGGCGCAAAGCCTAAGACCGCTAAGTGGCCTTGGCTCCACGCGAAATACAGGCCGTTGGCTAAAAGCAGCAATAAAACGATGAATCTCAGCATAAATTAAACGGATGTTTGGGGGCGCACGCTCACCTCTTGGCTCGCCACACGCTGCGTGCCCTGCGAAGTATGCACCAACAAAGCCCCTGTGGCATCCACGCCGCGGGCCACGCCAGCCAAGCCATCGCTAAGTGCCACATCTTGCCCCTGCAAAGCATCCAAAGCTGCAAAACGCGAGGAAAAGGCCGCAAAGCCTTCACGCTCGAATTGGAGGATATCGACCAGCAAACGCGTAAAAAGCTGCTCCAAGGCGCTTTGTGGGCTGCTGGCGGGGTGCAATTCTTGCAGCCAAGCGGCTGGCGTGCGCAAGCTGGGATCGGGCGGGCAGGGGGCAATGTTGATGCCGATACCGATGACGCAGTAGCGTTCGGCACTTGTAGCCATCGTGCCCGAGTTGGTCGTTGTAGTGGCTGTCTCTATCAAAATCCCGGCCAGTTTGCGGCTTTGAAACCACAGATCGTTCGGCCATTTCAACCGAATCTGGTCTGTACCTTCGCCCAAGCTCTGCGCCACACTCGTTCCCACAGCCAAGCTCAGGCCCTCCCAGTTGGTGGGCGAGAGCTTGATGCCAAAAGAAAACGTGAGCGAATCGCCGGGCTTGGATTGCCAATCGCGCCCCATGCGCCCGCGCCCAGCAGTTTGCTGCTCGGCAATCAAGAGCGTGGGCTCTGTGCGGCCAGCGCGCGCGCGGCGCATTAGCTCGGAGTTGGTTGAGTCAATCGCGGGCAGAATTTCTACGCTGAACGATGCCAGCGATGGCAAGCCCAGTGCCATGACTTGCTGCCAGATGTTTTCAGCAGGCCAGTTCATTTGAATTCAACGAGGCGCTGCGCGCCCGAGTGGGCGATGCCCGTCGACTGCAATGAAGCTCGGTACGCAGTACTCGGGGGCGTAGCCCCTCGGGCGAGCGTAGCGAGCTTCGGTCTCATAACGGTCACTTCTTAGCCAGCATCGTGCCCCGGCACGATTTCGCACCACATAAGCACAAGTAATCCGCCTTGAGCTTCTTCGTGTAAGGCTCATCAATCACCAAGCCGTAGTCATAAAACAGCTCTTCGCCTTTTTTGAGGTCGCGCAGGGCTTTGATCCAAACGCGGCTGTTTTGCTCATCTTCATCGGCTTCGCAGTTGGGCTTGCAGGCGTGGTTGATCCAGCGGGCTTCGTTGCCATCGTCGTTGCCATCGATCACGCGGCCATCTTCTAATGAGAAGTAAAACGTGTGGTTGGGCTGGGCGGGATCATGCGGGTGGCGGCGCAGGGCTTCTTTCCAGTTGATGATGCGGCCTTGGTATTCGATGAGTATTTGCCCGGCAGGAATATCGCGCAGGGCAAACATGCCATTGCCGTGGATGCCAGAGCGGCGCACTTCAATCAAGCGGGTGGTAATTTCAGGGGCACGGGGGCGGCGCTCTTGGGCTGCGCGCAACTCTTTTTTAGAGGGCATGACTTAAGGCAATGTTTGAGATTTTTGGCAAAGAGCCAAAAAATTTGTTATGTTGAAGTGTGCATGTGCGCGGGTGCGCGCGTGTACGTAGGCGTGCGCATGTGCGTGCGCGAGAAAGCTGATTATATGAAGACTCTGATCATTGCCGAAAAACCTTCTGTGGCGCAAGACATCGTGCGCGCACTCACGCCTGTAGCGGGCAAGTTTGAAAAGCAAGACGAACATTTTGAAAACGAGAAATACCTCGTGAGCTCCGCCGTGGGCCATTTGGTAGAGATCCAAGCGCCAGAAGAGTTTGACGTCAAGCGCGGCAAATGGAGCTTCGCCAATCTACCCGTGATTCCGCCGCATTTCGATTTGAAGCCGGTAGACAAAACCAAAACGCGCTTGAACGCCGTGGTCAAACTTGCCAAGCGCAAAGACGTGAGCGCACTGATCAATGCCTGCGACGCAGGGCGCGAGGGTGAGCTGATCTTCCGCTTGATCGAACAATACGCGGGCACAGACAAGGGCGGCAAGCACACGCCCCTGGGCAAACCCGTCACGCGCCTGTGGTTGCAAAGCATGACACCGCAAGCCATTCGCGATGGCTTTGAGGTACTGCGCTCTGATAAAGAGATGCGCCCGCTGGCCGATGCAGCGCGCAGCCGAAGCGAGGCCGATTGGCTCGTGGGCATCAACGGCACGCGCGCCATGACGGC
>JAYVJQ010000265.1:0-3592 GCA_043769055.1 Allobrachymonas sp. | reverse complement strand
ATACCGCCCTCTTCATCATCGCCAGCGGCATGCAGAGAAGATTCATTGACTACCGGGTTGCGCTTGGTGGCCACCAAATGCTTCTTGGCCGTGTTGATCGCGATGCGATACAGCCACGTGTAGAACTGCGATTCACCACGAAAGCCAGCCATCGCCCGCCAAGCTTTGATGAAGCTTTCTTGCACCACATCTTGCATCGCGCCTTCATCGCGCACCATGCGCGAGATCATGCGTTCGAGTTTTTTACGGTATTTGATGAACAGCAGCTCAAAGGCGCGCTCACCTTCTTTGCCCCCTAGCTTGGCCAGCTCAACCAAAGCCAAATCCGGGTCGGGCATGGCTTGTGGTGGAGCAACTGCCACAACAGTTGCCGTTTCGCTACCGGCTTGGGTCAACGCATCCATTTCAGAGGGCCACCGCTTCATGCGATGGCTCCACCTGCGCATGAAAGGCGCGGCGCAACTTGCCCCAAGTTGCTGGATCGACCTGTCTCGCTTCTAGATGAAACCACTGTGTTGTTTTGGATAAAAAGCTGGCGTTGCCGTGCTGAGCTGCAAAGCTGACCAGCAGATAGTTTTGTAGATCAAGATGCAGGTGCAAAGTTCCTGCAATTTCTTGAGGCCCAAGCTGCCAGATCCATTGACCTTGCGCATAGTGCAACCGACCTCGTGGATGCCGCCAAGCATCGTGCAGCAGCCACAGGCACACAGCAGTCGCAAACCCCATCAACAGACTATTTTTAAAGGAAAAATGACCATTAGCCGGCATAGATATTGCGCAGAGTGCTATTAAAATAATAGTGACTAGCATCGCCACCACGCAATACACACGGCTGCGCGCAGGCAGGTAGGCAATGGCAGGCGGGTAGCGCATGAACAAGATCTGCTGCGCGACAACTCGAACCGTTAAACCCGTTTGAACACCAAGGCACCGTTCGTGCCGCCAAAGCCGAAATTGTTTTTCAACGCGACTTTGATGTCTTTTTTCCGTGCGGTATTGGCGCAGTAATCCAGATCGCACTCGGGATCTTGGTTGATGATATTGATGGTGGGTGGAATCGTTTGATGATGAACGGCTAAAACGGTGAACACACTTTCTAGCCCGCCAGCGCCGCCCAGCAAATGCCCGGTGGCGCCCTTGGTGGAGCTGACCACCACGTTTTTCGCATGTTCACCGAGTGCCGCTTTGATCGCATTGGATTCGTTGATATCGCCCAGCGGCGTAGACGTGCCATGAGCATTCACGTAATCCACATCGCTCGGTTGCAAACCTGCATTGGCAATCGCACAGAGCATGGCGCGGCGTGGGCCGTCCATATTCGGTGCGGTCATGTGGCCTGCATCACCGCTCATGCCAAAGCCTGCAAGTTCTGCATAAATTTTTGCACCACGCGCTTTCGCATGCTCGTATTCTTCGATCACCATCACGCCTGCGCCCTCGCCGAGCACAAAGCCATCACGGTCTTTGTCCCAAGGGCGTGAAGCTGTGGCAGGGTCATCGTTGCGGGTGGACAGTGCCCGCATCGCCGCAAAACCGCCAACGCCTAGAGGCGAGACAGTGGCCTCTGAGCCGCCACACACCATCACATCTGCATCGCCATATTCAATCATCCGGGCGGAGATGCCAATCGCATGCAAGCCGGTGGTGCAAGCCGTGACGATCGCAATATTCGGGCCTTTAAAACCATACTTCATGCTCACATGGCCCGAGATCATGTTGATGATGCTGGCCGGCACGAAAAATGGTGTGATGCGGCGCGGACCACGGTTGGTGAGCTCGGCATGCGTGTTTTCAATCAGCGGCAAGCCACCAATGCCCGAGCCAATGTTCACACCGATGCGCACGGATTGTTCGTCGCAGAGTGCCTCGTTCACTGCCAAGCCTGAGTCTTTCACCGCTTGCATCGCAGCGGCAATACCGTAGTGAATGAAAGTGTCCATGGTGCGGGCTTCTTTGGAGGTCATGTAGTCCTCCACATTGAAGCCTTTGACCTCACCTGCAATTTGGCAAGAGAAGGCACTGGCATCGAACTTGGTGATTTTGCCAATGCCAGTTTGCCCGGCAGTGAGCGCCGCCCAAGCGCTTTCCACGGTATTGCCCACGGGGCTGATGCAGCCCAAACCTGTGATGACGACGCGACGCTTGCTCATAAATTATCCAAAAACTATGAACTCAAACAAAAAAGGGCAAACAGCCTCACGGCTGCTGCCCTCTTGGTTTGCACGAGAGGGCTTATGCCTTCTTGTGCGATGTGGCGTAGTCAATCGCTGCGCCCACGGTGGTGATCTTCTCAGCATCTTCATCGGGGATTTCGATGCCAAACTCATCTTCCAGAGCCATCACCAGCTCCACTGTGTCCAGCGAATCAGCGCCCAGATCGGCAACGAATGCCTTCTCTGGCGAGACTTGCGACTCTTCCACCCCCAATTGCTCGGCGATGATCTTCTTGACACGTGCTTCTATATCACTCATAAGTCCCTCTAAGGGTTGTTGAAAACGAACTGATTCTACCCGTTTAGACACCTGAATCTAAAGCCCTGCGCTGTATTAAAAACCATATATCACAATGGCCTTTGTGCATACAGTACAACACCAAAGCTCCAGAGCGTGAAAGATTTGCCGCACGCAGTGAGGAATCCGCTGATCGAGATGATTCGATTGAGCCAGTGTCTAAAATGGTAATTTTTAAAACTAAAAGATTATTTATGTTGGGCTTACAACGCTTTTTCAAGCTATTTTTGCTGATCATCCCCAGCTTTTTAGCCAGTCAAAGTGTTGCCCAAGTATGCGCTGCGCCGGGCAAAGATGCGCCGGGCACGATCTCTGGCGTGGTCAACACCTATTACGCGGGCAACGGCAATCTCGCCACTTTGGCAACCACACTGTCTTTGGGCGCTGCCAGCGGCGCAACGGGCAACACCGTCACTGTCGGCGATTTGCTGCTCATCATCGCCATGCAAGGCGCAACGTATGACACCAGCGACGATGAGCGCTATGGCGATGGCACAGGCACAGCAGGCGCACAGCCACTGACCAGCGTCTCGCAGGCCAGTGGTTATCTGAGCGATGGACAAGCAGGCTTGTTTGAGTATGTTCGCGTCACAGCCGCAGCAGGCAGCAACATCACCTTCACGCCCGCGCTCACCAACGCCTACACGCAAGACACCGCCTCCACCAGCTTGCCACGTCGCACCTACCAAGTCGTTCGCGTGCCGCAATTGCCCAGCGCCACGATCAATGCGGCGTCGCAAGTCACGCCGCTGGCTTGGGATGGTGCGGTAGGTGGCGTTGTGGCAATCGATGTCACCGGTGTCCTGACGTTCAGCGGGGCGGGCAATCACATTGAAGCCTCCAATCGCGGCTTTCGCGGCGGCGGAAATTACACCAACAGTGGCGCCAACTACGGTGTTTTCAACATGCGTGAAAACAATGCCTCCAACGATGGTGGTATCAAAGGTGAGGGTATTTCGGGCACGCCGCGCTATGTTCAAACTTCGGTGCAAGGCACGTTCAATGATGGAACGCAATCCAAGCCTGGCGCGTACCAAGGCCCATCGACGGTGACCGATAACGGCGCAGCACATGTGGGCTA
>JAYVJQ010000264.1:0-5055 GCA_043769055.1 Allobrachymonas sp. | reverse complement strand
CATGACGCCGACTACGCGGTCGTGACGTGTGACTTGCACGGGCTCACGCGCAGCCGTGTCAAGAAAAAGGCCGAAGTTGGTTTTTGCGGCATTGGCGGTCATGGTTTGCATGCCGTCATTATAGGCAAATCGCACGTTTCGTGCGAATCGAACGAAACAATCGAACGAAACATGTTATTTCAAATCCCGAAAAAACGCCGCTGTAGCGTTGCGTGCTTGCGGCAAGTTCATGAGCGTATGCGGTGCGCCGGGAATCAACACGATGGTGGCGGCTTTGTTGTCTTTGAGGGCTTGGCCGCAATGGCCTTGCGAGGCGCTATTGCCTAGCCACGGGTTGGAGGGCGAGAAGAAGACATCTGTTGAGCTCATGACGTTGAGCACAGGGCGCTCTTGCGGCAGCGCGCTTTTATGCTCAGTCACGAAGTAATTGTTTTCGCAGCTCCATGAGTAGAGGATGCGGCCTGCAAATTCATTGCCCGCATAGCGCGCCACGGAGGTTGCGCCTTCGCTCGTGCCTGCGAGGATGAGGCGGTTTGTATCGACCCAAGACAAGCCCTTGAGCGCATCGGAGGCTAAGCGTATTTCAGAGGCGCGCAGCGCATGGATTTGCTCGTACACCGTTTTGTCAACCGGCGATTTGTAGGTGAGGCGATCAGGCAATGCAAACGAATCAGGCGCGATGCTGGCAACACCTTGCGTGGCCAGCCACTGCTGCCATTCGCCAATGGCCTTGAGCGAGAGGCCGGATGAGCCATGCAGGAACACCACGACAGGCGCTTTGCCTTTGAGATCGCGCGGTGCATCTTTGAGTAAACCGCTGAACACCGAACCCCCTGTGAGCGATGTGGGCAAGACCACAGCGGCTTGATCCATCACCGCTTTTGCCGAGGCAGGTGTGTGCATAACGGCCCGGCCAGTGACCTCGCCTTTGGGAATGGCTGGCGTAGTGGTAGATGCCGATGCAGCAGCGCTAGGCGCTGTCGGGCCGTGGCTACACGCGCCAATGGCGAGCGCCAGTGCCAGCGTCAACGAGGTGGATATGAAACAACGTAATTTGGTGCGCATATAGTTCTTACTACAAAGATACTCAGACTGTAGAAGAAGTGTGATTCGCCGTCCAATGCATAAATATGATTTATTTATAATCGTTAGCTATGAATCTCAATCAACGGCAATTGCGGATGTTTACCGTACTGGTGATGGAGGGACATTTTTCTCGCGCCAGCGAGCAGTTGCACATCAGTCAACCTGCATTGAGCCGCGCGATCCAGGAGTTGGAGGCCCAATTGGGTGTAGTGCTGTTCAATCGCACCACGCGACAACTGGCGCTGACGCAAGAGGGGCAGCTTTTTTTGCCGATGGCGCAACGTTTGCTGCGCGACATGGCGCAGATTACAGATGAGTTGCGTGGTCAAGCCATGGGTGTGAGTGGCACCGTCACACTGGCGGTGGGCACGGCTTTTGGCAGCGTACTCTTGCCGCCGATGCTGCTGCAGTTCCGCCAAGCATTCCCACAAGTGCAGGTGCGCTTGTTAGACGATAACAGCGCGGGCATTACGGGCCGCGTGCTGCGCGCGGAGGCAGACTTGGGGATTGGCTCACCTTTGGGCGATACGGCTGCGCTCGATTGCGAGCGCTTGGTCAGAGCGCCGTTGGGTTTGCTCTGGATGCCTTCGCAAAATGCCAAACCCTCAGCACGCAGCAAGCCGCCAGAGGATCTGCCTGTACTGCGTGAGCCGGAGGACAGCAGCATCATGAACATCTTGCGCATGCGTGGCTCGCCCTTGGTAGCGCGCATGCAGCAAGGCATGGAGGTCAGTAGCCTGGCGCTGCAACTGGCCTTGGCGCGATCAGGCGTGGGGGTGGCGGTGGTATCGGCATTGGGCGCTTCTCACCCCATGGCGCAAGGTATGCGCTTTGAGCCCTTGCAGCCAGCGCTCGACCGAGAAATTTTCTTGATGACGCAGCGCACACGCATTTTGTCGGCTTCTGCGAAAGCCTTATTGACCGCGATTCGCGAAGCACTTGCGCCTGAGCGCGCCCCAGCGGGCTTGCATGCTCGGGTGCAAATGGAGCGCCTTACTTGATCAAACCTTCTGCCTTCATCGCCTGCTGCACAGCAGGGCGAGCGGCCACGATCTCGCGCAGGGCATTGATGTTGGCATACGGCGTGAGATCGAGCTTGACGAATGCTGCCCAGTTGGTGACGTTGAAGAGATAACCATCGGCCACGGTGAAGTGCTCGCCCATGAGGTATTGCTTGCCGGCAAGCTCACCGTCGATCCATTTCAGGCGGCCTGCGATGCTGTCTTTGGCCATTTGCTGCACTTCGGGCGGCATGCCGGGCTTGAAGAGGGGTGCGAAATTTTTGTGGATTTCGGTGGAGATGAAATGCAGCAGGCTTTGCAGCTTGTAGCGCTCAATCGTGCCATTGGCGGGCGCGAGCTTTTTCTCGGGCGCTTGGTCGGCGATGTATTGCACGATGGCTGCACCTTCGGTGAGGCGCGTGCCGTCATCCAGCTCCAGCACGGGCACATAACCCAGCGGGTTGATGCTGTAGAAATCTGTGCCATCGGCCAGCTTATGGGTTTTGGTGCTGGCGAGGATGGCGTCGAATTTGAGGCCGGCTTCATACAAAGCGATGTGAGGCGAGAGGGAGCAGGCGGCGGGGGAGTAGTAGAGTTTCATGGGTGTCTTTCGATGTAAAGCGCGATGGTAGCGCGAAGGTAGAGACCATGCTGTCTCCTAGCGAACAAGGATAATGAGCAAATGACGCGCGCGATCAAATTTTTCTTGAGCCTCTTGCTTGCACTGGCTTTGTTGCTGGGCGCTGCATTAGCTGCGCTGGCTTGGTGGATTTCGGGTGATGGGTTGCGCGTGCAATTGCAAGAGACGGCGAGTGAGCGGCTGGGCGTGCCGGTGCAGTTAGAAAAGATCTCGCTGAATGTGTGGCCGCTGCCTGCGCTGGCTTTGCAGGGCGTGGTGATTCAAACGCAGCCACCTCTCGCCGCGCAAAGAATCGAAGCGCGGCCTGCATGGCGCAGCTTGCTGAGTACGCCGCGCCAATTGGAAGTGCTCGCGCTGCATCTGCAAGGCGTGCAACTGCCTCAGCGCGGTTTGGATCAACTTCAGCAAACGCTATCAAAAAAAGAGCACTCTGCGCAGATTCCACGCCGGGTAAGTGCCCAAAATGCTTCAGAAATGGCCTCTGAAACGTCTTCTACTGCCTTGCTGGGCGTGCTCGCGATTCCGCAGCGCATCACGCTCGATCAGCTCACTTGGCAAAGCGCGGCGGGTGAAGATCTCACACTCTCGGGCAGCATCGATCTAAGCGCAGCGCGCGATGCGGCGCAGCTTGATTTGCGGCTGGCAGGCGGCACGCTGCGCGGGCCTGTGCGCCTGAAAGGCTTGGGCAATCAAGGCTCGGTACAACTGCGCGGCGAGTTGACTACCAGCAACCTTGATCTCACTGCCCTGCCCGGCCTGCGCGCGCGCATGAGTGGCCGCCTGCAATCAACCACCACGCTGGATGCGCAAGCCGCGCAACTCGGCGGCCTCGGCACAGCGCTGCAAACCCGCACGCAATTCAATGTGAGTGGCGCGGTGATCAAAGGCATTGATTTGGCTAAAGCGGTCACAACGCTGGGCCTCTCGCGCGGCGGGCAGACGGCTCTTTCCCAACTCTCCGGCAGCTTGAGCACACGCGGCACGGGCGCGCCGATGCAAATCACGTTGTCTGACTTGCAGGCCGCTTCGAGTATTCTCAAAGCCAGTGGCGCGGTGAATGTGGGCGCAGCGGCCAGCGCAGGCGGGCCAAGGCCGCTGAGCGGCAAAGTCGATGTGGATTTGAACGCGCCCGACGGCGGCACAGGCGCTGGCAAAGCACTCGGCGCGCTGGTGGGCATTCCACTAGAAATCAGCGGCACCACCGCTGCCCCGGCAGTAGCACCCACCCGAGGCGCCATGATCGGCGGCGCAATTGGCTCAGTGATGGCGCCGGTCATTGGCACAGGCGCTGGGGCGAAGATGGGCGATAAGGTGGGCGAGAAGCTCTCCGGGTGGAAAGATAAGCTGTTTGGGAAGTGATTTTGAAGCGTTTTGGGCAGGTAGCCGTTATGGAATCTTCGCGGAGTGCTATTGTTTTAATAGTGTGGGTTGACTGAAGACAAAGACAAAATACCGGACGCAGAGGACGCGAAGCTTACGCAGAAGACGCAAAAGAAATACCAAAATTAAAGTGACTCATCACGTATCGCAGTAGCTATTCGCTATGTACGCCGAGGCTGCTGTATTGGTATTTTTTGCGTTTTCTGCGTAAGCTTTGCGTCTTCTGCGTCCTGCTGTTCGGCTGTTCAGTATTTCAAGGCAGATGCTTCTCCCGCACCAGCCGCAAAGGATCGTAGCCCTGCTCTTTGAGGCGGGTTTCAATCGCCGTCCAGTCCGCAGCGCTGAGCTGCGTCTCGCGCGCCAGCACCCAGAGGAATTCTCGGCCTGGCTCGCCGACCACGGCATAGCGGTAGTCATCGGCGAGTTGGATCACCCAATAGTTACCCCACACAAAAGGCAGCCAAGACAGCCACTCAGGCGCAAAGCGCACCTGCAATTGCGGCGGGGCGAGTTGGCCTTGGCTGATAGCGCCCTCTCGTGCAGGCCGGGCTTGACCGACCACCAGAGTCTCTTTGCCCTCAGCCGTGCGGCATTGGTTGGTCACCTTCACCGTACCGCCCTCCTCCAGCACATACACAGCGCGGGTGTTGGAGGCGCACATTTTTTGGAAGCGATTGGGGTACAGCGCTACTTGATGCCACACGCCTTGGTAGCGGGCCAGATCGATGCTCTGCACCGGAACAAGCGGCGCAATCGTTTGAGCGACAGCATTGAACGCTGCACAAGCTATCAGGCAAGCGGCCAAGAATGAGCGAGAGATATTCATTGTTGTTTAATCCAAATAAGGCAGCGCTCAGCCTCCAAGCCCGGCACTTGCAGTTGTTCCACGTGAAACACCTGCACATCTGCCGGCAGCGCCGCGATCTCATCATCGGGCATTTTGCCCTT
>JAYVJQ010000263.1:0-8061 GCA_043769055.1 Allobrachymonas sp. | reverse complement strand
CCTTTAGCTCACGCTGTTGTGATGAATTTGTCCAAAGCTCGACGCGGTGTGGCAGGCGCGGGTGTTGGTGTGTAGCCAATTCGGCAGAGCATTTGCACGGTCGCATCAGCCGAGCTGCGTGGCGCGCTTTGGCCCAAAACAAGCTTGTGAACTTGCTCGTAGTGCGGCTTCATCTCTGCAAATTCTTGCAAAGCTTGGCTTAAGGGATGCATGCTGATGCCAAGCGCCGTCGCTTGCAGTTGCAAGCGCACATAGGCGCGCCCTGCTTCGACTTGATCTGCACGTGTGTTTTTGCCAGTGATCCATACAAAGCCCATCGCTGTTTGACTCGTGCCCTCAAAACGTTCGATGAATTTTTTCTCGGCAGTGCTGCCCGGCGCGGGTGGTTGGCTGCGATCAAACTGGCCCAAGGCGGTGAGTGCGCGCACCATGGGTGAATTGATTGAAATCCCATCGCGGTTTTGCAAAATTTCACTTGGCCCTACGCGCACGAGGCGGATGCTTTCCAAATTGGTACGCGGGGTGCGCATCTCAACGAAGGCGGCATCCAAACAGAGTTTGCGCAGTGTCACAAGGATCTCTTGCTGCACCGTGCCGCCGCATTGCATACGCGCGGCACCGCCTGAAGCCAAGATGCTTTGCAAATTGGCATCCGACACAGATTGGGCTGTGTCGAAATTGACCTTCACCGTATGGCGATTCAAGATCTGAGCAAACAGTGCATCCTTTTGCGCGCCGGGTGTGACTGTCATGCGCGCCACAGGGAGCTTCATGGCTGCGCGCCAGTCTTTCAACTCAGCGGGCAACTCGCCTTGGGGCCAAAGCTGCACATCTGCACGCAAGCCTTGCTCTGCGAGCGCAATTACAAGCAGCTCAAGAAACGCGCCATGCCCGACCATGATTTGCCTGCCAAACGGATCGGTCTCTGGCAATACGCGCTGCGGATCGGTGCGAAGCGTGATGACGCCCGCCTCGCTCAAATCTACCAACCACGGCTGCAAATTGTGCGGATTGGGCGCGGTAATCGCATAAGCCAGAGCGCGACGGCGTGGATCAGTTTCACTGGCAGGTGGGCCGCTCCAAGCCTCCAATGCCTCTGCGGGATAGGCGCTGCTCATGCAGCCGCTCATAGTCGCGCTGGCCGCAATGACTGTGCCGCCGCCTAATAATCGAATGAAGTTTCTGCGTTCCATGATGTTCCTTTTGAATGAATGAGATGGATTGTGGAAACTTTTGCGTTATTGCACAATTGCCTAACTCTTCACACCAGAAATTCAAAAATGAATACCTCATTTGACTGGAGCTTGATCCGCTCCTTCCTCGCTGCGCTGGAGCACGGCAGCTTGCTGGGCGCGGCCAAGGCACTGCAATCGAGCCAGCCCACGCTGGGGCGACACATTGCAGAGTTGGAGGCGCAACTGGGCGCAACCTTGTTTGAGCGCACCGGGCGTGGCCTGCTACCCACCCCGATGGCGCTGCGCTTGGCAGACGCTGCGCGCTTGATGGAAACTGGCGCCATGCAAGTGGGCCGGCAAGCCAGTGGCGCGCAGTCAGAGCGCGCGGGCAGTGTGCGCATCAGTGCGAGTCAGCCGATTGCTTGTGTGTTGCTGCCGCCGCTGCTCTCCCGCATGCGGCTGGCCCTGCCGGAGATCAGCGTGGAGCTGGTGGTGAGCAATGCGGTGAGCAACTTGCTCAAGCGAGAAGCTGATATTGCGCTGCGCATGGTGCAGCCCGACCAAAGCAGCTTGATTGCCAAGCGCGTGGGAGCAGTCTCCATTGGCGTGTATGCCCACCAAGATTATTTACGCCGCCGAGGCAGCCCGAAGCAACCGGCCGATTTACTCACGCATGATTTGATTGCCGGCGACAAAGATGAGGCGATCCAGCGCGGTATCAAAGCCTTTGGTTACGAGATTGAGCCCGAGCGCTTGGTGCTGCGCACCGATGATTTGATGGCGCAGTTTGGCAGCGTACGCGCGGGCGTGGGCATTGGCTTTATTGCGGATTATTTGGCGCAGACCGACCCACTGCTGGTATCTCTCATGCCGCAACTGCCAATACCTGATTTGCCGATGTGGCTGGTTGTGCATCGGGAAATCCGTAGCAATGCGCGCATCAAAGCGGTGTACGATTTCTTGGGGGCACATTTGCCCAAACAACTTTGAAAGCTCGCCATGACCCCACACGACACCATCACCGAGTTCTATACTGCGTTTGCCGCGCTGGATACTGAGCGCATGGCCGCTTGCTATGCTGACAATGCCACGTTTGAGGATGAAGCTTTTAACCTGAGCGGCAAGCCGGAGATCATGGGCATGTGGAGCATGCTCTGTGATGGTGCGAAGGCCATGGCACCGGGCGATTGGAAATTGTCGTTCTCTGCTGTGCAGGCCAGTGGCAATGCAGGCTCGGCCCATTGGGAGCCGATCTACCGCTTCAGCGTCACCAAGCGCATGGTGCATAACGTGATTGATGCGAGCTTCACGTTTGATGCGCAAGGCAAGATCCTCACGCACCGCGATCGCTTTGATTTTTGGCGCTGGTCTCGCATGGCTTTGGGTGCGCCCGGTATGCTGCTGGGCTGGAGTCCGTTTCTGCGCAGCAAAGTGCGCCAGCAGGCCAATACCAATTTGCGCAAATACTTGAAGGCGAGGGGCAAAGCATGAACTGGTTTGAAGGATTTGAGCAGCATGTATGGCAAGCGGGCGATATCACGATCACAGGGCGCACGGGCGGCAACCGCGCTAAGCCTGTATTGGTTTTGATTCATGGGTTTCCGCAAAGCCATGTGATGTGGCAGCGCGTGGCGATATCTCTCAAAGACGATTTCTTCATCGTCATGCCCGATCTGCGCGGTTATGGCGATTCATCCAAACTGCCCGCAACACAAGACCATGCGCAGATGAGCAAGCGTGCGATGGCGGCTGACATTGTTGGCGTGCTTGACCAATTGAACATCCCGCAAGCGCATGTGTGCGGCCATGATCGCGGCGCACGTGTGGCGCATCGCCTGGCGCTCGATCACCCGCAGCGTGTGAACAAACTTTGCCTGATCGACATTGCGCCGACTTTGGACATGTACGACCGCACCGACATGGCCTTTGCTAGGAGCTATTACCACTGGTTTCACCTGATCCAGCCCACACCCTTGCCTGAGAAGATGATTGCGGGCTGTTGGCGCGAGTATTTGCATGCCAAGCTAGGCGGCTGGGGCGGCTCGGGTGCGGGCTTCATCGAGCCGCAAGCGCTCGCTGAATACGAGCGCATCTTTCAGAAGAGCGACACCTTGACGGCGATGTGCGAAGACTACCGCGCCAGTGCGGGCATTGATTTGGAGCACGACCGCGCAAGCCGTGCAGGCGGTGAAAAAATCGCTTGCGACACGCTCATTCTCTGGGGCGAGCGCGGCGTGGTGCATCGCCTGTTCAAGCCACTCCAATTGTGGCAGGCGCAGTGCAGCGCCTCAGTGACTGGCTACGCCCTGCCCAGCGGGCATTTCATCCCAGAAGAGTTGCCACAACCCACCGTGGATGCCCTGCGCAGATTTTTCGGCACATGAAAAAACCCGCCGAAGCGGGTTTTGAAGAAGAAGTTTTTACAGCTTGGAAGACTGCAAACGCGCAATGCGCTCTTCCATGGGTGGGTGGGTAGAAAACAGTTTACCCAAGCCACCTGCAATGCCCATCGCGGCCACGCTCTTTGGCAGCTCGCCCGGAGCCAAGCCACCTAAGCGAGCCAGCGCGTTTTGCATGCTGCGGCTTTGGCCCATATATTGCGCAGCGCCCGCATCGGCGCGGAACTCACGCTGACGGCTAAACCAAGCCACGATCATGTGGGCCAAGAAGCTCAGTGCAATATCCAGCACGATGGTGGTGACGTAATAACCAATGCCGGGGCCATCGCTGGTGTTGCGCAGCACAACCTTATCGACGAAATAGCCGATCACGCGCGACAGGAACACAACGAAAGTGTTCATCACGCCTTGAATCAGCGTCATCGTGACCATATCGCCGTTGGCGATGTGGGCGACTTCATGGCCAATCACGGCTTCGACCTCTTCTTGCGTCATGCTTTGCAGCAAACCGGTAGACACGGCAACCAGCGCAGAATTTTTGAAGGCACCCGTGGCAAAGGCATTGGGCTCGCCTTCATAAATGGCCACTTCAGGCATGCCGATGCCGGCTTTGTCAGCAAACTTCTTGACCGTGTTCACGATCCAGATTTCGTCGGCGTTTTGCGGCGTGGAGATCACGCGCGCGCCCGTACTCCACTTGGCCATCGGCTTGCTGATGAGCAGCGAGATGAACGCGCCGGTGAAGCCCACCACCAATGAATACATCATGAGTGTAGGAATGCTCAGGCCACCGGGGCCCATGAAGCGATTGAGGCCAAAAATACTGGTGACAACACCGAGCACCAGCATCACAGCGACGTTGGTCAAAAGAAACAGAAAGACACGTTTCATGGAATTTCACAGCGCTCTAGCCAGCGAAGGCGGGCTTTCGTGAGCGAATGGCGTGAATGGTAAGGCCTGAGCGCCAAAAATCAAGTGCGAGGGGGGCGAAAGACCGTACGGTCGGTGTAGAAATCAGGCGATTCGTTGGCTGTCCACCAATGCGGCACACCCAGCACGGGCAGCGGCACGAAGGGCTTGGGCAATAAGCTGGCTGATCTCAACTGCTGAGCGACGCAAACATCCAGTTGGTTGTTATCGGCAAGGCAGACGGGAAATACATGCGCCGTGATGGATTTATAGGGGGAGATTAGTTTTTCCAACAGCGCATGGCCAAAAAGCACAGGCGGATGCGCTTGCAACAGGCTGCGATGCGTGATGAAAGCGGTTTGCCAATCACGCTTGCGCAGTGCATCAATCACAGGCGCGTGTGTTTCAGAATTCAAAAAAGCGGCGTTTTCATCAAACAAAGTAAGCGCATCCCGCATGGGCCCGCGAAGCTGCTGCACGCCGGTTTTTTCAATCTCAGCATATTGCAGCGCATTGAGCCGTGCCTTGATGTGTGGATAGCACAGCCACGCGAGTCCGTTGAAAAAGTCATGCCAGTTGTCTCGCGTGGGCACGGTTTTCGTGTCGAAAATAAAGCTTTCATAGGCCACGGCTTCAGGCAGCGCGGATTGCGGCACAAATTGCACGGGGCACATCACCGCAGGCAATATGCTGTTCAGCGCCTCATGCACACTCTGCCCCGCCTGCACGTTGGCCAACACGGGTTGCCCCACATGCGCCCAAGGCTTCCACCACGCGGCCTGCCAATCCAAGGTCTGCTGATCGAACGGTGTTGTGAGGCTCATCAACTTGGTGCGCAAAACGGTTGATCAAGATGGTCGCTATGAAAATAATAGCATTGCATGCATATTTTATGCCGGCAAACTGACAATAATTCTTTCAAACTACCGCTGCGGCATCTGCGCTACGCCATAGCCCAAGCTGACTGTGGCGTCCTCTGGAATACCGGGCATGGACGCAGCCCACACCTCCCAAGCCGCACGCATGGCATCCAAGCGCTCAGGCTCACGCGAAGCAAGATTGGCGCGCTCGCGTTCATCGGCTGGAATGTTGAACAGATACTCATGCTGATCCAGGCGCAGATATTTCCAATCGCCCAAGCGATGCGCGCGTTGGTTACGGTGGTTCATGCGGAAGTAAAGCGGCCTTGCAAATTCCGCCTCGCCGCACAAATGATTGACAAGTGATACGCCATCCAACGCATGAGCTTCTGGGATTGCAGCGCCGCCTAGCGCCAGCATCGTGGCGCTCCAATCCATCGTCAGGCACTGCTGCGCGCTCACGCGGCCTGCGGCAATGCCAGCTGGCCAATGCGCGATGTAGGGCACGCGAATGCCGCCCTCCGTTAAATCCATCTTGCCGCCCACCAGTGGCCAGTTGTCAGAAAAGCGCTCGCCGCCGTTGTCGCTGGTGAACACGATCAGGGTGTTTTCTAGCTGACCACTTTGGCGCAGCGCATCCACGATCTGACCGATGTCTTCATCCATGTGATGAATCATCTTGCGATAGCTGTGAATGTTGCCGCCATCTAAATGAAAAAGATTCTTCGCCACATCAGGCGCGATGTGGGCATCATCGCGCGTTTCCCAAGGCCAATGTGGTGCGGTGTAGTGCAGGCTTAAGAAAAATGGCGCATCGCCTCTGTCTCGCTGCACATACTCAACCGCACGCTGCGAGAGCAAATCCGTGAGGTAGCCGTCTTCACGTTTTTCCTCTTCGCCAAAGTACAAATCATGATCGCCCGTTGATGAGCAATGCGTGAAGTAATCCACCCCACCACTCATGGGGCCAAAGAACTCTTCGTAGCCTGATTTGAGTGGGCCAAAGTGTGGTGGGTAGCCCAAATGCCATTTGCCGATCAGAGCCGTGCGGTAGCCCGCATCGCGCAGCAGGCCAGGCAGCGTGGGCTGCTCAGGCGGCAAGCCGAGCGTGGTGCTGCCTTTGCTTGATGACTTGATGGGCTCATCAAGCGCGCCGCGCAAGCGATACTGCCAGCGCGCCGTCATCAGCGCAAAACGCGTGGGCGAGCACACGGGGGAGTTGCTGTAGCCCTGTGTGAACTTCATGCCGTTTGCGGCCAGCTCATCTAAATTCGGCGACACGCTTTGCTTGCCTGTGCCGTCAAAACCGCGCCCGCCGTAGCAGCCTAAATCGGCGTAGCCCAAGTCGTCGGCCAAGATGAAAATAATGTTGGGTTGAGTTCTCATAAGTGAAATAGGCCACTAGCCGGCATAGATACTGCGCAAAGCGCTATTAAATTAGTAGTAAACGAAAGGCGGCTCATTCCACCTTCATCTGCGTTGCTTTCACGATTTTTGAATAGCGTGCAGAAAGATCGCCCAGGCGCTTGCTCGCCTGCGCGCCCGTAAGCCCTTCATACACCATGTCCATGCTGGCAATGCGCTCTTGCAAGGCAGGCTGGGCAAACACTACTTGCGTGGCCTTCTGCATCGCGGCCAGCAGCGGCTCGGGCGTATCGCCGGGCACCATGCACAGCGTGAGCACTTCGTTTTCTAGATTCTTGTAGCCCAGCTCGCCCACGGTGGGCACATCGGGAGCGAGCTTGCTGCGAATACGGCTCGTCACCGCTATTGGCACGACTTTGCCCGCTTTCACCTGCGGCAGCAAACCTGTAGAAGACAAGATGCCGCCATCGACCTCGCCCGAGACCATGGCCAGCACCGCCGGCGAATTGCCGCGATAGGGCACATGCGTGATCTTGATATTGGCTGCTTGCGAAAAAATCGCCACGCCCAAATGCCCCGGGCTGCCCGCGCCGCCCGAGCTGAAATTGAGGCCCTGCGATTTACCCTGCGCAATCAGCTCACCCATCGAGCGAATACCCTTGGCGGCGCTCGTACCCATCAGCAAACCGTTGGAGGAGATGATGAGCAAAGGCTTCAAATCGCCCGCCTTGTTGCCCAGCTTAAAAGGCATGCTCGGGAAGATGTGCGGGTTCACGGTAAAGGCCGTGTCGATCCCGCAAAACACCGTACTGCCATCGCCCGCCGCCTTAGCCACTTCTGCAGCGCCAATGTTGCCACCCGCGCCCGGCTTGTTCTCCACAATCACATTCTGGCCACTGAATTTTTGCAAACCTTCAGCCAAAGCCCGCGCCAAAATATCCGACGGCCCGCCTGCGGGGAAATTGTTAACGATGCGCACGGGTTTGCTGGGCCACGTAGTTTGCGCTGAAACTTGGAAAGCGCATACGCTCAAACCTGCCAGCGTAGCAGTGACGAGGCGGCGTTGAATGAGACGGGGAAAAAATGAGAGCATGATATTTTGCAAATAAAAATCTTGGCAGGCAAGAGCAATCAGTCTAGCGAAATACCGGTGGCTTTGATGGGCTTTTCCCAGCGCGCAAAGTCTGCGCGATGAATGCTGGCCAGCTCGCGCGAGCTGCTTCCCGTGGGCACGTAGCCCAGCTTGGAGAGCTTCTCGCGCACTTCGGGTTTGCGGATCGCGGTGCTCACTGCTTTTTCAAGCCGCGCCAACACATCGGGCGCAAGAGCCGCTGGGGCATACATCGCAAACCA
>JAYVJQ010000262.1:0-3260 GCA_043769055.1 Allobrachymonas sp. | reverse complement strand
AGCTTGTCTCATCACCTCAAAGAGCTCTCCCATGCGCAGCTCGCGCAGGTGGAGCAGCTAGGTCGCAGTTTGACTTACCGTGCAGATTTTTCTCGCATGACTGCTGTACTGGGCTTTTTGAGCGAGAACTGTTGCGCAGCCGATCCTGCGGGAGCGTGTTGCTAAACGCTATGAAAATATGAGCAGTTTGCGCAGAATTTACGCCAGCTACCTGCCTATTTCGTCTAAATTTTTGAAGGAAAAATCATCATGAAACGCTTTCACGTTCATATTTCTGTCGATTCAATTGCGCAATCCACGCAGTTCTACTCTGCGCTGTTTGGCCAAGCGCCCACCGTGCTGAAAACCGATTACGCAAAATGGATGCTGGATGATCCGTTGATTAATTTTGCGATTTCTGAGCGCGCAGCTAAAGCGGGCCAAGCGGGCTTGGATCACCTTGGCTTTCAGATGGACAGTGCGCCAGAGCTGCATGCGATGACGGCGAGTTTGCAGTCTGCTGGCCTTGCCGTGAGTGATCTCGGCGAGACGACCTGCTGCTATGCCAAGAGCGACAAAGGCTGGGTGCATGATCCGCAGGGCATTGCTTGGGAGAGCTTCGTTACGATGGGCGAGGCGACGACCTATGGCACGGAAAGCACGCAAGACAGTTCTGTCGCCAGCAGCGGCGCATGCTGCGCGCCTTCTGCATCAGCTGCATCGTGCGCACCCACAGCTCAAAAAATCAAAATGTCGCTGGCTGATATCGCCGTCAAACCAGCGGCTGGCAGTTGCGGCACGGCTGCATCCGCTTCTGGCAGCTCCAAAGCCTGCTGCTGAACGCATCCAATGAGCTATGAAAATAATAGCATGCTACGCATATTCCATGCCGGCTATGCATCTATTTAACCTTAAGAAAGACCAGCAAAATGAGCACCTCCGCGCCTCTCAACGTCCTCTTCCTCTGCACCCACAATTCCGCCCGCAGCATCTTGGCTGAAGTTTTGCTCAACGCCATAGGCAAGGGCCGCTTCAAAGCCTATTCCGCCGGCAGCAGCCCGCGGGAGGGCGGCAGCCCCAATCCGCTGGGCTTGGCTGTTTTGCGCGATCATGGCTTTGCCACCGAGCATTTGCGCAGCAAAAGCTGGGATGAATTCGCCACGCCGGAGGCACCAAAAATGGATTTGATCATCACCGTTTGCGATAACGCAGCGGGTGAAACGTGTCCATACTGGCCCGGCCAGCCCGCCACGGCGCATTGGGGCTACCCCGACCCGAGCGAGGGCGATGGCACGGAAGCACAAAAGCGCGAGGCCTTCCGCCAAACCTTGCACGCCATACGCCGCCGTTTAGATCTGCTGGTGAGTTTGCCGACTGAAAAGCTGGCCAAGATGAGCTTGCAGCAAAGCGCGAAAGATTTGGCCAAAGCATGAGTGAAGCCAGCCTGCGACAAAAAGCCTTGGCAGAATTCATCGGCACGGCCGCTTTGCTTTGTGCCGTGATTGGCTCGGGCATCATGGCCGAGCGCCTCTCAGGCGGGAATGTGGCTGTCGCGCTGCTGGCCAACACGCTGGCAACGGTATTTGCGCTGTATGTTTTGATTGAGATGCTCGGGCCGATCAGCGGGGCACATTTCAATCCGCTGTTGACGATTTGGGCGCTGTTTTTTGATAAAAATCGACCTCTGGCCGGCATAGAACCTGCGCAGAGTGCTACTATATTAATAGCACTCGTCTTTATTTCAGCGCAACTCTTCGGTGCAGCCTGCGGCGCGTGGCTCGCCCATGCGATGTTTGACATGAGTATTTTTCAAACGAGTAACAAGCTGCGTGGAGGCTGGAATGCAGTCGGCCAATTCACGGGCTGGAGTCAGTGGATTGCTGAAGCTGTGGCCACTGGCGGCTTGCTTTTCGTCATTATTCGCAGCGGCGCAGCGGGCGAGGACGGCAAACCCGTGGCCAAAGCCAGCGCTTTAGTCGCCTGCTACATCGGCGCGGCATATTGGTTTACCGCGAGCACGAGTTTTGCCAACCCAGCCGCTGTGTTTGGCCGCATGCTGAGCGACAGTTTCGCCGGCATCGCACCAGCAAGCGCTATTGGTTTTGTGGTGGCGCAGTGCGTGGGGGCAGCAATTGCTGTGATCTTGGCCAATGCGTTTAGCCAGCAAGCCCACGATTAACCGAGCGCCTTGACGACCGCATCGCCCATCTGCACGGTGTTGACTTTCGTGTTTCCAGCGCTGTAAATGTCACCCGTGCGCAGACCTTGGGCGAGAACTTTCTTTACAGCTTCTTCAATTCGCAGCGCTGCTCCCGCTTGGTTAAGCGAGAAGCGCAGCATCATTGCAGCGCTCAAGATCGTGGCCAGCGGATTGGCAATGCCTTTGCCTGCAATATCGGGGGCGCTGCCGTGGCTGGGCTCATAAAGGCCTTGGTTGCTGCTGTTGAGTGACGCTGAAGGCAGCATGCCAATCGAGCCGGTGAGCATGCTGGCTTCGTCACTCAAAATGTCGCCAAACATATTGCCCGTGACGATCACATCAAACGCTTTGGGCGCTTTGACGAGCTGCATCGCGGCGTTGTCCACATACATGTGATCGAGCGCGACTTCGGGGTATTGCTTGCCGACCTCCGTGACGGTGTCTTTCCAGAGCTGGAAGGTCTCCAACACATTGGCTTTATCGACGCTGGTGACTTTTTTATTGCGTTTGCGTGCAGCTTGGAAGGCGACATGGGCGATGCGCTCAATCTCGGGCACGCTATATCGCATCGTGTCGAAGGCTTCCTGAGCGCCCGGGAAATGCCCGTCTGTGGCGATGCGGCGGCCACGCGGTTGGCCAAAGTAGATGTCTCCAGTGAGCTCTCGGATGATAAGAATGTCAAGGCCTGAGATGATCTCGGGCTTCAAGCTCGAAGCATCGACCAATTGTTCGTAGCAAATCGCCGGGCGGAAGTTGGCAAACAGGCCAAGATTTTTCCGCAAACCCAAAATCGCTTGCTCGGGCCGCAAAGGGCGATCCAGCTTGTCATATTTCCAATCACCCACCGCGCCAAAAAGAATGGCGTCGGCTTCTTTGGCGAGTTTCAAAGTGCCCACAGGCAGCGGATGCCCATGCGCCTCGTAAGCCGCGCCGCCCACCAGCGCGCTTTCCATTTCAAATTTCAGGTCGAGTGCTTTAAGTACCTTGACTGCTTCAGCCACGATTTCAGTGCCGATGCCATCACCGGGAAGGATTGCGATTTTCATTTTTAAAGACCGAAGGTGAGGATAAGAGGCTTAAC
>JAYVJQ010000261.1:0-8417 GCA_043769055.1 Allobrachymonas sp. | reverse complement strand
GCCAACGCAAGATGCGGTGCTCAAAGCTGCTGCGGCTGCAGAGTCACGCGGCTGGGCGATCAGCGAGCAAAAAGACAGCGATTTCGTCAAAGAGCTGGGCGCTAAGGGCATGAAGATTGCGCCGCCTAGCGATTCGCTGCGCAAAGAGTTGATGGTCATTGGCGAGACGATGACTGGCGATTGGCTCAAAACGGCTGGCGCTGAAGGCCAGGCCATTGTGGATGCCTTCCGTAAGAAGTAATTTAGATCGAAATCAGCACTTTGCCGGCATAAATGCTGCGTAGAGTGCTATCAAATACATAGTTTTTTTGCTGCTCGATGAGAGTGGCTTGGAGAAGAGCATGCAATCGATATTGAACCGTTTTTACCAAGTCTTGATGGCGCTGGCTTGCCTGTCAATGCTGGCCGCTTTTAGCAGCATCATGCTGGGCGTAGCAGCACGGGAATTTCGCTGGGATATTCAGGGCTTAGATGCGTATGCGGGTTACTCGATTGCCGCTGCACTCTTCCTCGCACTGCCTTCTACGCTGCGCCAAGGCGATCACATCCGCGTGACTTTGCTGATGCAAAGGCTGAGCAGCAAAGTGCAAAACGTGTTGGAGCATTTCTGCTTGGGGCTGGCCTGCGCCATCACGGCTTATGTGGCTTGGTATGCCTGCCGCTTGGTCTGGGTGTCTTACACCACGCATGATGTATCACCTGGCGCAGATGCTTCGCCGCTGTGGATTCCGCAATTGACGATGGCTTTAGGTTGCATCGGTTTCTTCATCTCTTTCCTCCATGCTTGGGTGGCGCGTTTGCAAGGCAGTGCCTTCTTCGTTGTCAACGCCTCGGGCGAGATGGCACGGACTGAATAAATACTAACCACTACAAGAGAATCATCATGGAAGCCTTCGTTACCCTGTTTCTCATCATCGCCATGTTCGCGCTGCTCGGCTCGGGCTTGTGGATTGGTCTCTCGCTCTTGGGCGTGGCGTTGATCGCGATGGAATTTTTCACGCAACGCCCCGTGGGCGACAGCATGGCGCTCACCATTTGGGGCTCCACGTCGAGCTGGACGCTGACCGCGCTGCCGCTCTTTCTCTGGATGGGCGAAATTTTGTTTCGCAGCAAGCTCTCATCTGACATGTTCAAAGGTTTAGCACCTTGGCTGAATAAGCTGCCCGGTCGCCTGCTGCACACCAATGTGATTGGCTGCACGATTTTTGCTGCTGTCTCGGGCTCGTCTGCCGCCACCTGCGCCACGATTGGCAAGATCACATTGCCTGAACTGAAAAAACGCGGTTACCCAGAAGATATTTCGATTGGCACGCTGGCTGGTGCCGGCACGCTCGGGCTGTTGATTCCGCCCTCCATCATCATGATCGTCTATGGCGTGGCAGCGAATGTGTCGATTGCCAAGCTCTTCATTGCGGGTGTGATTCCTGGCATCTTGCTGGCGATGCTGTTCTCAGGTTACATCATTGTTTGGGCGCTGATGAATCCAGGCAAAGTGCCGGCGGCGGATGCAGGCATGAGCTTCAAGCAAAAGCTCTATGAATCGCGGCATTTGATCCCGGTGGTCACGTTGATTGGCTTGGTGCTGGGCTCGATTTACTCAGGCATTGCCACAGCCACGGAGGCTGCAGCATTCGGCGTGGCAGGCTCGCTGATCTTGGCAAAAATTGAAGGCTCGCTCAATTGGCAGAGCTTCAAAGAAGGCTTGATCGCTGGCTGCCGCGTGTATTGCATGATTGGCTTGATCTTGGCTGGCGCTGCCTTCCTCACGCTCGCGATGGGCTTCGTTGGTCTGCCGCGTCAGCTTGCTGAGTGGATTGGTGTGCTCAATCTCCCTCCCTTTGGCCTGATCCTGCTGCTGATGGTGTTTTTCATCATCTTGGGCTGCTTCTTGGATGGCATCAGCATGGTGGTACTTACCGTAGCCGTGCTGTTGCCCACCGTGCAAGCGGCGAATTTGGATCTGATTTGGTTTGGCATTTTCATCGTTCTCGTGGTGGAGATGGCGCAGATCACGCCGCCTGTGGGTTTCAATTTGTTTGTGATTCAGGGATTAACCAAGCATGACATGATGCGCATTGCCCGCAATGCGTTTCCGCTGTTCATGCTGATGATGATGGCTGTTTTGGGGACGTACTTCTTCCAAGACATTGTGCTTTGGTTGCCACGCCAAATGGGCTAAGAACCCTTTCTAAGGAAGCATCATGAAAGTCTTTGCAATAGCTGCCTTGTTGGCAGCGGGGATAAGCTTTGCCCAAAATTCTTCCCCTATCACTTGGAAACTCGCCACGGGTTACCGCGCCGAGAGCTTTCATGGTCGAAACTTAAGCCAGTTTGCCGACGATGTGAAAGCCGTTACCAAAGGCCAGCTTCAGATCGAGCTGCATCCAAACAGCAGTTTGGTCAAGCTGCCAGAGATTCGTACTGCAGTGGAAGCCGACAAAGTGCAAGCGGGTGAATCCATCATGAGTGGCCTCACGAAAGACATCCCCACCAGCGGTGCTGATTCTGTGCCTTTCGTGGTGAGCACCTATGCCGATGCGCAGCGTCTGTGGAAAGTACAGCGCCCGCTCACGGAGAAAGCTTTCGCGCAGCGCGGCCTCAAAGTGCTCTATGCCGTGCCTTGGCCACCGCAGGGTTTGCACAGCAAAAAGCAAATCACGACGATGCAAGATTTCAAAGGCTCGACGATGCGAACCTATAACCCCACCACGCTTCGCATTGCAGAGCTTCTGGGCGCGAAGGGTGTTGATGTGCCGATGGTGGAAGTGGGCAAAGCGCTCAAAGAAGGGCGTATGGATAGCATGATCACCTCAGCGGTGACGGGTGCTGAAAACAAGGTCTGGGGCGACATTAAGTATTACTATGAGATCAACGCTTGGTTTCCGAAAAACATTGTTTATGTGAACGCCAAGGCCTTCAACGCATTGTCTGCGCCCGTTCAAAATGCCGTGATGGTGACTGCCGCGTTAGCCGAGCAACGCGGCTGGCTAATGAGTCAGAAAGCGGCTATTGATGCGGCTGAAGAGCTGCGCGTCAACGGCGTGAAGATCGAGCGCATGCCGCATGGGATTGAATCAGATTTAAAGCGCCTTGGCGAAAAATTCTCCCGCGAATGGGTCAGCAGTGTCGGCATAGAAGCAAATGCGATTTTTACGCCGTATTACTTCGATGGTATTCCCGGAGCTGTGGCTGCACAAAGCCCGGCAAAATAAACATTCTCTTTGTATCGATAACATGAATTCAACTCCAACACCTTCCCGCTGGCAATTTTGGATCGACCGTGGCGGCACTTTCACGGATATCGTGGGCAAGCGGCCTGATGGCTCGCTGGTCACACACAAGCTGCTTTCTGAAAACCCCGAGCAATACAAAGATGCGGCTGTGGCGGGCATTCGGCATTTGCTGGGGCTGCTACCGGGCGAGCTCGTGCGCTCGGATTTGGTGGAATGCGTGAAGATGGGCACGACGGTGGCGACCAATGCGCTGCTGGAGCGCAAAGGCGAGCCGACTCTGCTAGTCACCACGCGCGGCTTTCGGGATGCGCTCCGCATAGCCTATCAAAACCGCCCGCGTTTGTTTGATCGCAATATCGTTTTGCCGGAGCTGCTGTACAGCGCCGTGATCGAAGCACAGGAGCGCGTGGGCGCGGATGGCAGCATCGTGATGCCTCTAGATGAGGCGCTATTGAAACAGGAGCTGGCCGCGCAGTATTCAAGCGGGCTAAGGTCGGTTTCTATTGTATTTATGCATGGCTATCGCTACACAGCGCATGAGCTGGCGGCTGAAAGAATAGCTAGAGAAGTTGGCTTCACGCAGATCAGCGTGAGCCATAAGACTTCGCCGATGATGAAGTTTGTGAGCCGGGGAGATACCACGGTGGTGGATGCGTATCTTTCGCCAATTCTGAGCCGCTATGTGAGCCAAGTGGCAGCTGAGTTGCCGGGCGTGAAACTCTTTTTTATGCAGTCTTCTGGTGGCCTCACGGATGCACGAGCTTTTCAAGGCAAAGATGCGATTTTGTCAGGCCCAGCAGGCGGCATTGTGGGTATGGCACGGACTGCGAAGATCGCTGATTTTGATAAGGTGATCGGCTTTGATATGGGTGGCACGTCAACAGACGTGAGCCATTTTGCGGGCGAATTTGAGCGCGAGTTTGAAACGCAAGTGGCCGGCGTGCGCATGCGCGCGCCGATGATGAGCATTCATACCGTGGCAGCGGGCGGTGGCTCTATTCTTGAGTTCGATGGCTCGCGCTTTCGCGTGGGCCCGCAGAGCGCGGGCGCGAACCCGGGGCCTGCGAGTTACAGGCGTGGCGGACCATTGGCCGTCACCGATGCAAACGTGATGGTGGGCAAGGTGCAGCCGCGTTACTTTCCTAAAGTGTTTGGCGCTGCGGCCAATGAAGCGCTGAGTTATGAGGCGGCATTGGAGAAATTCCAAGAAGTCGCTAGCCGTGTGGGCAAAGCGCCCGAAGTGGTGGCCGAGGGTTTTATCAATATCGCTGTGCAGCAAATGGCCAATGCGATCAAGAAGATTTCTGTAGCTCGCGGCTACGACGTAACGCGCTACACCTTGCAGTGCTTTGGCGGCGCGGGTGGGCAGCATGCCTGTTTGGTGGCTGATGCGCTGGGAATGACGAAAGTTTTTGTGCATCCCTATGCGGGTGTGCTATCTGCGTATGGCATGGGCTTGGCGGATCAAAGTGTGATTCGTGAGCAAGCGGTCGAGCTGCGCTTGAGTGACGCTGCTTTGACGCAAGTGGAGCAAAAATTGGAAACGCTCGCACAAGCGGCCAGCGCTGAACTCCAGAGCCAGCAGGTCAGCCAAGGCCAAATCATGGTGCATCGCCGAGTGCATGTGAAATACGAAGGCACAGATACCGCGCTGATTGTGCCGCTGGGCGATCTGCCTGCTTTGCAAGCGGCATTTGAGCGCGCCTACAAGCAGCGCTTTGCCTTCTTGATGCAGGGCAAGGCGTTTGTGGTGGAGGCGGTGTCGGTCGAAGCTGTGATTGGTGGTGATGCGCCTGCTGAAAAGCGCCATGAGCTGCATGAGCCGCGCGCAGTGCCGAGTCGCGAGACGGTGCAGATGTTCTCTGGTGGTCAGTGGCATTCTGCGTTGCTAGTGGTGCGCGAAGACTTGCGCGCAGGAGACGTGATCCCCGGCCCGGCCATCATTGCCGAGAAAAACGCCACAACGGTGGTGGAGCCCGGTTGGGAAGCAAATTTAACGGCTTTAGACCACTTAGTCCTGGCCCGCATTGCGCAACGTGCTATTAAATTTGCAGTAGGCACAACCGTTGACCCCGTGTTGCTTGAAGTGTTCAACAACCTCTTCATGAACATTGCTGAGCAAATGGGCTTGCAGTTGCAAAACACCGCTTACTCGGTCAACATCAAAGAGCGCTTGGACTTTTCTTGCGCATTGTTTGATGCAGAAGGCAACTTGATTGCTAACGCGCCGCACATGCCTGTGCACCTCGGCTCGATGGGCGAGAGCATCAAAACCGTGGTGAATGAAAACCGCGCCACCATGCAGCCCGGCAATGTGTATGTGCTCAACGATCCGTATCACGGCGGCACGCATTTGCCCGATGTCACGGTGATCACGCCCGTGTATGTGGGTACGGGACAAGCGCCACTGTTTTACGTCGGCTCGCGCGGCCACCAAGCCGATATTGGCGGCATCACGCCCGGCTCCATGCCACCGTTTTCCACCCGCATTGAAGAAGAGGGCGTGCAGATCAACAATTTCCTCCTGATCGAGCGCGGTGTGCTGCGCGAGAAGGAAATGATTGCGCTGCTAGAAAGCGGCGAATACCCAAGTCGCAATCCCTATCAAAACATGGCCGATCTCAAGGCGCAAATCGCTGCCAATGAAAAAGGCGTGCAAGAGCTGCGCAAAATGGTCGAGCATTTTGGCCTTGATGTTGTTCAAGCTTATATGGGTCATGTGCAAGATAACGCAGAAGAATCTGTGCGCCGTGCATTGGTGATTTTGTCTTCTCGCCTCAAAGACAGTAGCTTCACCTTACCGCTAGACAATGGTGCACAAATCCAAGTAGCGATTCGAGTAGATGGCAAAGCCCGCAGCGCCGAGATTGATTTCAGCGGAACTTCCGCGCAGCAAACCAATAACTTCAACGCTCCCAAAGCGGTGTGTATGGCTGCTGTGCTTTACGTCTTCCGAACGCTGGTGGACGATGACATTCCACTCAACGCAGGCTGCTTGAAGCCGCTCAAAGTGACGATTCCTGCAGGCTGCATGCTCAATCCCAACCCACCCGCGAGCGTGGTAGCTGGCAACGTAGAAACCTCCACCTGCATCACCAATGCGCTCTACGGCGCGCTCGGCCTGATGGCAGGCAGTCAGCCCACGATGAACAACTTCACCTTTGGCAACGAGCGCCACCAGTATTACGAAACGATCTCGGGCGGCAGCGGCGCTGGAGGCATCTTCAATGAGCGAGGCGAACTCACAGGCGGCTTCAACGGCACCAGCGTCGTGCAAACCCACATGACCAACTCCCGCCTGACCGACCCTGAAGTACTCGAATTCCGCTTCCCCGTGCGCCTAGAAAGCTATGAAATCAGAAGCGACTCAGGTGGCAAAGGCCAATTCAACGGCGGTCACAGCGGCGTGCGCCGAGTGAAATTCCTAGAGCCCATGACCGCCAGCATCTTAAGCAACGGCCGAATCCACCCCGCCTTCGGCATGAACGGCGGCGCATCAGGCGCAGTAGGTATCAACCGCGTCGTGCGCAGCGATGGTTGTGTGGAAGAGATCGGCCACATCGGCAGCGCAGAGATGCAAATCGGCGATGTGTTTGAGATTCATACGCCGGGTGGCGGTGGTTTTGGCAAGCAATAGAGCGAACTACCTTCGTATTAACTCTTGCAGGTTTGACGGCGAGTGAGATCGCTTATTCGTCATTTCCTTGCTCTATGTCTTGCTCAATACCGGTTAATTCGCGCTCAATCTGCTCAATGCTGGGCAGAGAAGTTTGCAGTTCGGCGGGTAGCGACTCAAGCAATTTGTATTCGGCCACGCCCATGGGTTGACTTTTGTCACCCAAGGCGTATTCCGCCACCACTTTGTTCTTACTGTTGCAAAGCAACAGGCTAATGGTGGGCGCATCGCTCTCGTGCTTGACTTGCCGATCTACCGCCGTCAAATAGAAGCTCAGTTGCCCCAAGTGCTCTGGCTTGAACTTACCGCCTTTGAGTTCAATGACCACGTAGCAGCGTAGCTTCAAGTGATAGAACAGCAAATCGATAAAAAACTCATCACCTCCCACATTCAGCAGCACCTGCCGCCCAACAAAGGCAAAGCCCGCGCCCAGTTCTAGTAGAAAATCCGTGACATGGTTGACCAAAGCGTTTTCTATCTCACGCTCTTGTGCTTCATCTGTCAAACCTAGAAAATCAAAACGGTAAGGGTTTTTGATCGATTCAAGTGCTAAATCTGATTGTGGCTAAGGCAAAGTGAGTTCAAAATTGGTGCTTGCTTTGCCGCTGCGCTCCAGCAAGCGTGTTTCAATTTGCATCACCAAAATGTTGCGCGACCAATTGTGTTCAATCGCTTGGGCAGCGTACCAGCGGCGGGTTTCGGGGCTTGGCAGTTTATCGAGCAGTGCCAATTGGTGATACCACGGTAATTGTGCATGCACCGCTTGCACAAATGACTCGTCTGGCCAGCTTTCTGCAAAAGCACGCATATATTTCAAGTTGCGCGACGAAAACCCCTTCATTTCAGGAAATGCCACCCGCAAATCTTGCGCCAGCCGTTCAATCACTTTCGCTCCCCAGCCCTGAGCGGCTTGGCGCTGCAAAATATCACGCCCAATTTGCCAGTACATCAGTACCAATTCACGATTGACAGCTAGCGTGGCTCGCTGTTGGGCCGTGTGGATACGAGTTTTGAGATCAGCTAACCAGTCTGCATAACCTTGCGGAGGTTCAGTCAGGAGGATGGGAAGGTCAGTCATTTTTTCTCCACCTCTAGAAAATCTTTTTGGCGCGCTTTTTCAAACCAATCAGGCAGTAAGTTCGCGAATGATGAGTCATCAGAAATCCGCTCAGGAATATCTTGCCAAAAAGAAAGTATCGCTTCAGAAAACTCATTAATCTGGGCATCTGAAATTTTGAGATTTTTATAGTCAAGGGAATCAACACTCAAAAAATGCAAATCTACAGGTAAATTTTCAAAATAGCCAGGATAACGCTTTTTCAAAGAAGTCAAAGAGCTGTCTTTACCATGCTTGAATACGTTAACAACTAGGTGCAGGACATCCAATTTTACGTAGTACGCTGAGTGCATAACGATTAAGGTTAGATCGCGCTTGCCGCGATCTGAACCGTTTGTTGGACGAGCCCGGTGTTGGGTGCTGCGCAAGCCCCACTGCAAATATCTTTTTG
>JAYVJQ010000260.1:0-2607 GCA_043769055.1 Allobrachymonas sp. | reverse complement strand
GCGTTAAACGGAATGTCGTAATTGAACACGGCGGGCACATCTTTGATGTCGAGTCCACGCGCGGCCACATCGGTCGCCACCAGTAAATCCACTTCGCCTTTTTTGAAGGCTTCGAGTGCTTTCAAGCGCTCATCTTGGCTTTTATCGCCATGCAGCGCCGTGGTGCGCAGGCCATCGCGCTCCAGCGAGCGTGCCAGCCGCGCGCAACCCAATTTGCTGTTGCAAAATACGAAGGCTTGCGTGATGCCGCGCTCGCGTATGAGTTGGCGCAAAACTTTACGCTTGTCATCTTCATGCACGCTGTAAAACAACTGTTCAACATTCGCCGCTGTTTCGTTGGGCCGCGCTGTTTCAACCAAAATCGGATTTTGCAAATAGCTGGCTGATAGACGCTTGATCTCAGGCGAAAAAGTGGCAGAGAAAAGCAAGGTAATGCGCTGCTTGGGCAAGTAATTCAGAATACGCTGCAAATCGGGCAGGAAGCCAATATCCAGCATGCGATCGGCTTCATCGAGCACCACGTACTCGACCTGGTTGAGCACCGCCGTTTTCATCTCAATATGGTCAAGCAAGCGGCCAGGCGTGGCCGTCAAAATTTCGACGCCTTTGCGCAGCTCGGCGATTTGCGGCTTGATGTCAATGCCGCCAAAAACCACCGCGCTTCTGAGCTGCGTGTATTTGGCGTAAGCCTTCACGTTGTCTTCAATTTGGTTGGCCAATTCGCGCGTGGGCGTGAGTACCAGCGCGCGCACGGGGTGGCGAGCCGGGGAGAGCGAGGCGCTCTCATGCTTGAGCATGCGCTGCAAGAGCGGGAGCACGAAGGCAGCGGTTTTGCCAGTGCCAGTTTGCGCAGCGCCCATCACATCGCGGCCAGCGAGCACATGGGGGATGGCCTGGGCCTGAATCGGGCTCATCGTGGTGTAGCCCTTTTCGGCCACAGCGCGGAGTATGGTATCGGCTAGGCCAACGGAGGAAAATGGAATATTTACGGGTTCTGTCATGTAACCTCTATTGTCTCATTTAGCGCAGACACGCAAGTGACAACCCTAGAGTCCCTGCCTCAGAACACCCGCCACAATGGAATTGACATGATTTCTGACGAACCCATCCTCTCCCAAGACGAGCGCGAAGCCATCAATGCTGGGCGCTGGTTCGCCAGCCTCTCGCCCAGCCTGCGGCACGACATCTTGCGTTATTCCTACGTGAAGCGCTACCGCGATGGTGAGCTGATTGCAGCGCGCGGCGAGCGGCCTGATGAATGGGTGGCCTGCGCTAAAGGCGCTGTTCGCGTATCCAGCACCTCGGTGTCTGGCAAGCAAGTGACGCTCACGTATGTGGAACCCGGTATTTGGTTTGGTGATGTAGCGATTTTTGATGGCGATCAGCGCACACATGATTGCTACGCGCATGGCGAGACGACGGTGGTCTGCGTCGCACGAAATGATTTCACCAAAATCTTGGCGGATCATACTGAGCTGTATGAAGCGCTTCTGCGCCTGAATGCGCGGGTGATTCGGCTGTTGTTTGGCCTCGTGGAAGATCTGAATACGCTGCCTTTGCGTGCACGGCTGGCCAAGCAGTTGGTGCATTTGGCGCGCAGCTATGGTGTGCCGAGTTTCTCGCACCCCGATGAAACGCGCATTGGTTTGCATCTCGCGCAGGAAGAGCTCGCGCAATTGCTCGGCGCGTCGCGCCAACGCGTGAATCAAGAGCTCAAGCAAATGGAGCGCGAAGAGCTGATTCGCGTGGAGCCGGGCGGCTTGATTGTGCGAAATCGCGATGGGCTCAAAAGCATTGGCAACGGAGATCAGGAATGAGTGGGTTTGATCATTTCGTCGGCACAAGCGCAGTTTCTGAAAAACATGCATTTGACATCTCTGCGCTCGACGCTTGGATGAGCGCCCATGTACAAGGCTTCAAAGGCCCGATCACCGTCGAAATGTTCAAAGGCGGGCAATCTAACCCGACTTACAAACTCATCACACCCAGCTGCACTTACGTGATGCGCGCCAAACCCGGTCCAGTGGCCAAGCTTTTGCCCTCGGCGCATGCGATTGAGCGTGAGTTTGCCGTGATGCGCGGGCTCTATGGCACACCCGTGCCTGTGGCAAAAATGCATGCGCTCTGCGAGGACGAATCGGTCATTGGCCGCGAGTTTTACATCATGGACTTTGTAGCTGGCCGCGTGTTGTGGGATCAAGCTTTGCCGGGCATGACGTCCACGCAGCGAGGCGAGATTTACCGCGAGATGAATCGCGTTCAAGCCGCATTGCACACGGTTGATTTTGCAGCACAAGGCTTAGCTGGCTATGGCAAACCGGGCAATTATTTCGAGCGACAAATCGGTCGCTGGAGCAAGCAATATCTAGCTTCAGTCACTCAGCCCATTCCAGAGATGGATCAGTTGATTGAATGGCTCCCCGCCAACATGCCCGCCAGCAGCAAAGATGAAACCAAAGTCAGCATCGTGCATGGCGACTATCGCTTGGATAACGTGATCTTTCACCCCACCGAGCCCCGCGTTCTCGCTGTGCTCGATTGGGAGCTCTCCACCCTAGGCCATCCATTGGCCGACTTCAGCTACCACTGCATGGCGTGGCACATCCC
>JAYVJQ010000259.1:0-5166 GCA_043769055.1 Allobrachymonas sp. | reverse complement strand
TTAAGGCCTCCAGCACCTTAGCGCGCGTTGGGCTGCCGCCCGCATTGCGAATCGCTTGCACGAGTACCAAGCCGCTGATGTAGCCTTCTAGACTGAAATAGCTCGGTTGCGCTTGCGGGGCATGTTGTTTGATCAAAGCGCGGTATTCGCGCACGACCTTGGTGGTGTCGCTGTACGGGTACGGGAAAACCTGCGAAAAGCCAATACCATGCGCCATTTTTTGCCCCACCTTCTGCGTGACCGCATCAGGGTTGACCACGGAGATCGACACGAGTTGCGGCGAAGGTGCGAGCGCACGAAATCGTTTGATGAATTCATAAACCGGGTCGCCCACCGCCACGATCACCACCGCCTGCGGCTGCGCGGCCACCAGCGTTTTCACGGCTTGCTCGATGCTGGGAATCACTTTGTCTGCTGCTTTGTCGTAAGCCGCAATCGCAGCGGCTTTGCGGCCTTGCTTGGTGAGCACCTGCTCCACAGCCTCGCGCCCCGAATTGCCAAACGCATCGTCCACGTAAAACAGCCCAATACGCGTGATGCCGATACGGCCTAGCTGCTCAACAATCTGGCCAATTTCGTTTTGGTAGCTCGTGCGCACATGGTAAATATTCGGTGCGCCCTGCACTTCTTTCGCACCTGTGAGCGTACCCACGAGAGCAATGCCTGCATCGGTGAGCACGTTCGATTTCATCACCGCCATCGTATTGGCCGTGCCGCGATAGCCGGCCAACGCAATCGGGTTGCTTTGTGCAATCAACTCTTGGGTGAGCTTGACGGTCTCTTCGGGAATATATTTGTCATCTTTGGTGATGAGCTTGAGCTTACGACCATTGATGCCCCCTGCTGCATTGGTCTTTTCAACCGCAAGCTGCAAGCCGAGCTGCAAGCCCTGCCCCAGATCAGCACCATTTGTGCCGCTAAGCGATGCCACTTGCCCGATCACCAGTTCTTGTGCAGATGATGTTTGCCAACCAAAGATCAACGCCAACGATTGCGCAACAACGAAATACTTGAATACTTTTTTCATGTGTGTCTCCTCAGGTTGTCCCTCTCCTGAGTCTATCGCGTTACAGCATGTTATGCGATGGCCCAAATCTCCTGCAATACTTGTTTCAACGCCACGATGGCCGGATCTTGCTCGCGCGAGCTGGCATAAATAAATACCAAGGGGCAAGGCTGGCTCACACCATCCCAAATCACAGCCTCGCCTCGCTCAGCAGCGGCCTGCGCCAGCTCATCGCGCATGAGGCACAAGCCCACACCACTTTTCACCAAGCTGAGCATCGAAGCCTCTTGATCGGCCTCCACCACAAAGCGCGGCTCAAAGCCTTGCTTGCGCAGCATCTCACGCACCAAACGATATTGCGAACTGTTTTGCGGCGTACCCACCCAAGGCAGGCCGCCCACATCTTGCCAACTGGCTTGCTGCATGCGCTGCGCCCAATCAGGCGGTGCGACCACGCGATACGTCACCGTGCGCAGTAGCACATGGCTGATGCCTGAAGCCGTGATCTCACCCAAATAAAATCCAGCATCAAGCTCGCTGGCCATCAGCTGCGCCAACACGCCGCCCGAGATACCGTGCGAAAGCTTGATTTGCAGCAGCGGGTAATACTGCAAAACCGAGCCCAAAAATGATCCCAGCTTGATCGACTCAGGATCAATGATCGTGCCCAAGCGCACCGCGCCTGCCACTTCACCTTGCAAGCGCTTGGCAGCGCTGAGCAACTCCATCGCGCCAAACAAGGTGCGCTCAGCATGCGGCAACAGCGCTTGCCCCGCGTTGGTGAGCACCATGCCTGTAGGCAAGCGATCAAACAGCAGCACTCCCAGCTCTTCTTCCAGCGCTTTGAGCTGCTTAGATACGGCTGGTTGCGTGATGTGCAACTGCTCCGCTGCCCGCGTGAGATGGCCCACGCGGGCGACGGCGAGAAAGGCTTTGAGCTGGTAGATTTCCATCTGAGTAGCCTACTCGATACTCGCGCTGGCGAAGTAAGGAGTTTTCATGAGCAATTGCTGCGCAGTTTGATTGAGTGCCGGTGCAGCCTCATGCGCCTCGGGCCACACGAAGCGCAGCAAATTGGTGCTGCCCGCTGTGGCAAACGGCAAGCCAGCCACCACGGCCATGGGCTTGCGCGCATGGTAGTAGCCCATGCGCTTGGCCGCTGCAATCGCGCTCTCAATCATGCCCTCCACGCTGGCTGCATCTTGCGACAGGCAGGGCTGCACGCCCCAAGCCAAGCACAAGCGCCTTGCGGTGTTCACATGGGGCGTAAGGCCAATATGCGGCAGCGCCGCCCTCTCCTGCGCCACACGCAAGGCCGATGCGCCCGAGGTGGTGTAAGTCACTGCGCAAGCCATGGGCACGAGTGCGCTGGCTGCGCGCAAGGCCGTGGCGATCAAGGCGGCGCGATCTCCTGCGCTTTCAGTGGATGCTTGCTTGACCACCAGAGGCTGCTCCTGTAGCTCAGCCTGCACCACAATGCGCACCATCGTCAGCACCGCCTCCAGCGGGTAAGCGCCCGATGCGCTCTCGGCTGAGAGCATCACGGCATCTGCGCCGGCATACACCGCATTGGCCACATCCGAGGCTTCAGCCCGCGTGGGCGTGGGCGTGCTGATCATCGATTCGAGCATCTGTGTGGCCACCACCACAGGCTTGCCATAGCGGCGGCTCACCTCAATGATTTTGCGCTGCCAAGTGGGCACATCCTCTGCGGGCAATTCCACGCCCAAATCACCGCGCGCCACCATCAGCGCATCAGCAGCCTGGGCAATTTGCTCCAGCTCTTTGAGCGCTTGCGGCTTTTCAATTTTCGCCATGATGCTCGCGCGCGTGCCCACCAGCGAGCGCAGCTCCTGCACATCGGCTGCGCGCTGCACGAACGAGAGCGCGATCCAATCCACGCCGAGCGCCAAGCCAAAAGCCAAATCTTCCCGATCTTTGCGCGTGAGGCTGGAGAGCGAAAGCGGCGTATCGGGCAGGTTCACGCCTTTGCGATCCGAGAGCATGCCGCCCACGATCACACGCGCTTCAAAGCCTAGCTCAAATTTAGCCGTAACCTCTAGCTTCAACTTGCCGTCATCCACCAGCAGCACATGACCGGGCAAGATTTCGACTGCAATATCAGCATGCGGGAAGGGAATCTCCCTAGGTTTCAAATTGCTCGGCTCATCGGAATTAAAGCGAAGCACATCACCTGCTTGAATCGCGCGCGGGCCGTCCGGCAATTTGCCAATGCGAATCTTCGGCCCTTGTAAATCTTGCAAGATACCCAAAGGCCGCCCCAGCTCTTGCTCAATGCTGCGAATCTGCGCATAGCGCTCTTGATGATCCGCATGCGAGCCGTGACTGAAGTTCAGACGAAACACATTCACACCCGCTTGCGCGAGCGCCAGAATCTGCGCACGCTGATTGCTCGCGGGCCCAAGCGTAGCGATGATTTTGGTGGCGCGTGGACGGCTGTGTGCAATGGTATTCATTTCGGCGCTCCATAAGCCATATCGCGCAGGGTGAGCGAGATTTCTGGGATGTAAGTAATCAGCATCAAGCAGCCCAAAATCACGAGCACGAACGGGACGAGAGACGTGATGATCCGATCCAGTGAAATCTTCGCCACTGTGCAGGCTGCAAACAAGTTCACACCAAACGGCGGTGTGATCATGCCCAATGCAAGGTTCACCACCATCACCATACCAAAGTGCACAGGATCAATGCCAAAGTAAATCGCCACTGGCACCAAAATGGGCGCGAGCACAATAATCGCTGCGCTGGTTTCAATGAACATGCCGATTACAAACAATGCCGCATTCACACCAATCAAAAATATCGCCGGGCTTTGCAGCACTTCCTTGAGATACACGCCAATCGCATCTGGTACGCCTGCACGTGTAATCAAGAAGGCAAACAAACCCGCATTGGCAATAATGAACATGATCACCGCACTAGAGATCACCGATTTCTTCAAGATTTTGTAGAGGTCAGCGATTTTGATTTCGCGGTAGATCACCATACCGACGATCAGCGCATAAAACACCGCCACAGCAGAGGCTTCAGTGGGTGTGAACACGCCACCATAGATGCCGCCCAAAATAATCACCGGCATCATCAGCGCCCAGCCCGCTTGCCAAGTGGCTTTGCCAAACGTGAGGCGACCATCGCCATCGTTCTTGCCCCAGCCTTTGTATTTGCACCAGAGCCAGACAAAGAGCATCAGCGCGCCGCCGATCAAGAAGCCTGGGCCAAAGCCTGCAATGAACAGCTCACCAATCGAGACTTCTGCGCTCACGCCATACAAAATCATCGGAATACTCGGCGGAATGATCACGCCTAGCTCTGCGCTTGTGGCTTGCAAAGCCGCCGCATACGGCGTGGGATAGCCATGCTTGATGAGCGCAGGAATCAAGATTGCACCTACGGCAAAGGTAGTGGCCACCGATGAACCTGATACCGCAGCAAAAATCATGCAGGTCAACACGCAAGTCATCGGCAAGCCGCCTTGCACGCCGCCTACGATGGATTTGGCAAACTCTACCAAGCGGCGCGAGATACCGCCTGTTTCCATGATGTTGCCAGCGAGAATAAAAAATGGAATCGCAGCGAGTGGGAATTTATTGATCGAGGAGAACATCTCTTTCACAGAGACGAGCATGTTCACATTGCTGATTTGAATGCCTGCAATTGAGGCCAGGCCAATTGATACGGCCACTGAGACGGTGAGCGCAAAGCCCAACATCATCGTGATTAACATTGCTGTGGTCATATGGCCCCCACGCTCTGCGCTTGCGCGTCGACGCTGCCCCCCGAGGGGGCTTTCGTTATTTGAAGCGGTTCTGCATAACTCATTGGGCGTTTTCCAATTCTTCACGTTTAGGATCGAGGTAATTGCCGATGATGGCAATTACGCAAAACAGGCCGCCTATCGGCATGGCCAAATAGGCCCAGAGCATGGAGATGCCTTCTAAGCCGATCACGGTTTGCACCATGCCGCGCTTGGCGTAATCAAAGCCCCAGAAAATAATGATTGCAATCAAGGCGAGAGCAGCAATGGCCACCGCTGCATCAAGCACGCGGCGCATCACCGGGCCGCTCCAGCGGTAGAGCACATCCACGCTCACCATCGCGCCTTGGCGAAAAGCCATCGGGATGCCGAGGAACACCATCCA
>JAYVJQ010000258.1:0-3742 GCA_043769055.1 Allobrachymonas sp. | reverse complement strand
CGTAGAACTCCCCTTCGGCGGCTACAAAGCCTCAGGCTATGGCCGCGAGAAGGGGTTTGAGGCGCTGTATGGGTTTACGCAGGTGAAGACTGTGGCGGTGAAGCACAATTGACATAGCAAAGTCGTTTATTGGATACCTGTGAATAATCTTTAAAATTCGAATACTGGAGTAACCAATGAAAAACTTTAATCGATCTTTTTTCACATTTCTGTCAGCTATCTGCTTTTTTCTAGCGGGTTGCGTGACGCAACCTGTACAACAAGCTGAAGTAAGGTCTGCTAAACAAGTAGCTTCTGGTGTCGATGCCAAGCCAATTCAATTTCGTAAAGTAGTGGCTAAGTTGCGAAGGGGTGAGGAAATCGGTAAATCTCAAGCAGGTCCACTCTGCATTCCATCTGGAAATCTCGAATGGCGTGGTGGTCGAGCTAACGTTGCCGATGAAGAATTCACCGAAGTGTTTCGGGAGGAGCTACAGAAGTACAACTATCCGGTAGTGGGCGATCCCAACTCTCTATTTGATGATCCATCCTCGTGGAAAGCAGAGTTGCTGGTTGCTGGCTTAATCAACAAAATTCAGCTCAATGCATGCTACCCCCTAGCAGGCTTAGGTAATTACCGTGATTCTAAAGGCGGAGCCTTTATAAGAGTGAACTGGCAAATTTACGGCCAATTGGAGCGTAAGGTTGTTTATGAAGTGACGACAGAAGGTTCCTTCGAAGCTCAGTCGTCTAGCAGCATGGGCATTGAAAAAGCCATGACGAATGCGTTTGCACTTGCTGTTCAGAATTTATTAGCTGACCAAGGTTTTCATGCTTTGGTGACTCAGCGCAAAAGCGGCACAGTAGTTAGCTCTGCAGCTCCTGCTACAAGCTTGCAACTGAAAACTTCGAATGGTTCTTCAAGTCTCTTGTCCGCTAAGAACGCAACTGTCACAGTTTTTGCCGGAAGCGGTCATGGAAGCGGATTCATCCTCAGCTCCGATGGATATGTGCTAACTAATGAGCACGTCGTCAGGGAAGCGCGGTTCGTGCGCGTTCGACTTGCAAACGGAAGAGAGGTGGTAGGTGATGTGATTCGCAGTAATGCGGCCCAAGATGTTGCGCTAATTAAACTCAAGGAAGAGAACCTGCCAGCCTCTGTACTCGCTACAGGGGTACAACCCTCGGTTGGCACTGATGTGTATGCAATAGGTACTCCTCGACGCGAATCGCTTGACTCAACAATGAGTCGTGGAATCGTTTCTGCTTGGCGCGATCAGAGTGGCGTGAAGCTTATACAAAGCGACGTACAAATTCATCCTGGTAATTCTGGTGGACCTCTCGTACTTCAAGATGGAAAAGTTGTGGGGTTGGCGGTATCTGGAATGGTTTTAGGCGGTGCTAGCCAAAATTTAAACTTCTTTTTACCTATTGACGATGCAATAAAAGCCCTTAATCTTCAACTCCAATAAGATTCACATTTACAAAAAACCAGCCAGCGGCTGGTTTTTTTATTGAGTCAGCTTCAAGAACACTCAGAAGCCACCCTACTGACCCATTGGAAATTTCTTTATGCAGCGCTCAAACAGCTCCGATTGCAACCAAGCTTGCAGCCACCGCTGAGTTGCAGGCAGGTCTTGCGCATCGAACCAATGCTCATCCACGGCGCGAAATTGGCGCATGAATGGGAAGATGGCGAGATCGGTGGCGCAGGGGGTGTTGCCACCTAAATACGGCTCTTGATTCAGACGCTGCTTTAGTTGCTGGAGCAGACCACTGGCAGCTTGATCACGGTGCAGATCTCGCTCGCTAGGGATGTAGCGCTCGGGGTATTTGTAGCGGTCGAGTTGTTGTTTGAAAGCGCCGTCGTTCAAGGCGACGAGGGCTTGATTGCCTAGGGTTTGTGCCCTGCTCCACCAACTGGCCGGGTCATTTTGCTCAAAAGCCCAGCGCATGATGTGCAGGCTCTCTTCAATCACTTCTCCGCTGGGCAGCACCAACACGGGAACGGTGCCTTTGGGTGAGGCGGCGAGCATCGCGGCGGGTTTATCGCGCAGCGAGATTTCATACGCATCGAATGCCACGCCTGAGATGATGAGCGCCATCCGCGCGCGCATGGCATACGGGCAGCGGCGGTAGGTGTAGAGCAAGGGGCGGGGCATGGGATGAGTATGCGTAAAAAAACCGGCCTCAGCCGGTTTTTCGTTACTGAGAACAAACCTTAAGCAAAGTTCTTCTCAGCAAATTCCCAATTCACGAGGTTAGACAGGAATGTCTCGACGAACTTGGGGCGCATGTTGCGGTAGTCGATGTAGTAGGCGTGCTCCCACACGTCCACTGTCAGCAGTGCTTTGTCTGCGGTGGTCAGCGGCGTGCCGGCAGCGCCGGTGTTGACGATATCGACTGTGCCATCAGGCTTTTTGACGAGCCATGTCCAGCCGGAACCGAAGTTGCCGACTGCGCTCTTGGTGAAGGCTTCTTTGAAGGCGGCGTAGCAGCCGAATTTGGCGTTGATCGCTGCGGCCAACGCGCCGGATGGCTCACCGCCACCTTGGGGCTTCATGCAGCTCCAAAAGAAGGTGTGGTTCCAGATTTGGGCGGAGTTGTTGTAGATGCCGCCGGAGCTGCTTTTGATGATGTCTTCGAGGGTTTTAGCTTCGAACTCAGTGCCTTTTTGCAAATTGTTGAGGTTCACCACGTAGGCGTTGTGGTGCTTGCCGTGGTGGTATTCAAAAGCTTCTTTGCTGTAGTGGGGGGCGAGTGCGTCGATTGCGTAGGGCAATGCGGGGAGGGTGTGTTCCATGATGGCTTCCTTGAAAGTTGTTGAACTTGGGTTGTTGAGGTGGCTATAACAGCTTGATTGTAGATAGCTTGCAACCGCATTTTTTCAAGCTCCGAAAAGCCCCTGCGCGATACAAAAGAACTACTGAACCGATAGCCTGATGTCACCATCGGACAGCACGGCATGCAAAAGCTCGCCACTGCACACATCCTTTGTGCTGCGAATCACCGCGCCTTGCGGTTTGCGCAGCACCGTATAGCCGCGCTCTAAGGTGCGCTGAGGATTGAGCATTTCTAGGCTTTGAGCGGCCAGATGCAAGCGCTGCTGCTGCTGGTTGATGGTTTTGAGCGTTTTTTGATGAAAATCGGCCTCTAGCCGGCATATATTATGCGCAGAGTGCTCACATTTTGATAGTGTAGAGTGTTTCAATTGCAGGGCCAAGCGCTGTAGTTGCAGGCGCTGCTGGGCCAGCGCTTCGGTGGGGCGGGCTAGGCGCTGGGCGGCGTTATCAAGGCGCTGATATTGCGCATCGAGCGCGTCTTGCATGGCCTCTTGCAAACGCTCGTGCATGAGGCTGGCTGCGGCCAGGAACGTGGCGCGGTCTGTGGCGCACAGCTCAGCAGCGGCAGTGGGTGTGGGGGCGCGCAAGTCGGCGGCGAAATCGCAGAGGGTGAAATCGGTTTCATGGCCCACGCCGCTGATGACAGGCACGGGGCTGCTGGCGATGGCGCGCACGAGCTGCTCATCGTTGAAGGCCCACAGGTCTTCCATGCTGCCTCCGCCGCGCACAATGAGGATCACATCGATGCAGGGAGTATTTGAAGCCAAATCGGCCTCTAGCCGGTGTGGAACCTGCGCAGAGTGATACAGTTTTGATAGCGCTTCAACCAGCTCTGAAGGTGCGCCCGCGCCCTGTACGCTGGCGGGTGCGAGCCACACCGGAATATGCGGCACACGCCTTTTGAGCGCCGTGATCACATC
>JAYVJQ010000257.1:0-2596 GCA_043769055.1 Allobrachymonas sp. | reverse complement strand
CTGCTGCAGGTTGCACGATTGCTCTGAACAAAGAGCCGATCATCGAATACATCAACAGCAACATCGTGCTGCTGAAAAACATGATCGCCCAAGGCTACCAAGATGCCCGCACCATTGGCCGCCGCATCAAGGAAATGGAAAAGTGGCTCGCCAATCCGCAGCTCCTGAAAGGCGATGCCGATGCAGAATACGCCGCCATCATCGAGATCGATTTGGCAGAGATCACCGAGCCCATCGTCTGCTGCCCGAATGACCCGGATGACGCAAAAACATTGAGCGACGTAGCCGGCAACAAGATCGACGAAGTCTTCATCGGCTCTTGCATGACCAACATCGGCCACTTCCGCGCCGCCTCCAAACTCTTGGAAGGCAAGCGAGACATCCCCGTCAAACTCTGGATGGCCCCGCCCACCAAGATGGACGCACAGCAACTCACCGAAGAAGGCCACTACGGCGTGTTCGGCAACGCAGGTGCCCGCATGGAAATGCCCGGCTGCAGCCTGTGCATGGGCAACCAAGCGCAGGTCAAAGAAGGCGCAACCGTGATGTCCACATCCACCCGCAACTTCCCCAACCGCTTAGGCAAAAACACCTTCGTCTATCTTGGTTCAGCCGAACTAGCCGCCATCTGCTCCAAACTAGGCCGCATCCCCACCAAAGCCGAATACTTGACCGACATTGGTGTGATCAACCAAGACAGCAGCAAGATCTACAAGTATTTGAACTTCGACCAGATCGCGGAATACAAAGAAGCGGCGGATGCGGTGACGGTCTAATACAGCGCATTTGAGTGGAGCAATACGCTATTAATTCAGTAGCACTCCAAGCAGATTTTGTCCCGGCGATCAGTCGCTTTAACGGATCAATTGCAACATGGATACCTGCAGCTGGCCAAAGTATTAACTACCCGCCACCTTCATGCGGTTGACCAAAATCGAGCCAGTGCGCTTGCCGCCATAGGTGTAGGCATCAGAGCCAATGGCTTCGATGCCTTTAAGCATATCTTTCATATTGCCTGCAATCGTGATCTCCTGCACAGGGTAGGCAATGCGGCCTTTTTCCACCCAAAAGCCTGTTGCACCACGCGAATAGTCACCGGTCACATAATTGACACCTTGGCCCATGAGTTCGATCACGAATAGGCCTGTGCCGAGCTTTTGCAGCATGGCTTCTAGATCATCTTCACTTTTGGTTTGGCGGGAAGTGACCGTGAGATTATGGGAGCCGCCGGCATTGCCGGTGGTACGCATACCGAGCTTGCGAGCTGAATACGTTGAAAGAAAGTAACCACCCACCTTGCCAGCATCGACCACATGACGTGCAGACGTTTTCACGCCCTCTTCGTCAAAGGGCGCACTGGCTTTGCCACCTTTGACGTAAGGATCTTCATGAATATCAATGTGCTTGGGGAAGACTTGTTTGCCCAAAGAATCCAGTAAAAAAGAGCTTTTGCGATATAGCGAACTACCACTGACGGCTTGCACAAAACCGCCGAGTAAGCCAGCGGCTAACGGTGACTCAAACAGCACCGGGCATTGTGTGGTGACGATTTTGCGAGCTTTGAGGCGAGAGAGTGAGCGCGCAGCAGCATAACGACCAATGTCCTCTGGGCTTGCCATATTTTGCGCATCTCGCTCAGAGCTGTACCAATAATCGCGCTGCATACTATCGCCCTTACCTGCGATCGGCGCAACGCTGAGCGAATGGCGGCTGGATGCGTAGCCACCGCGGAAACCCATTTGAGATCCACGTAAATGCGCCGCAAAGAAATGGCTTTGCTGTGCAGAGACTCCCGCACCTTCGCTATTGGTAATGCGCTTATCCGTTGTTAACGCAGCGTTTTCACAGCGCAGCGCAAGCTCAAGTGCTGCTTCGCTGGTCAGCGCCCAAGGGTGGAAGAGATCAAGATCGGGATAAGACGTCGCAACATCTTGTTCATCCGGCAAGCCAGCAACCGGATCTTCCGCAGTGAATCGCGCAATATCGTAGGCAGCTTGTACTGTTTGCTCTATTGCAGCCTCAGAGAAATCGGATGTGCTGGCATTGCCACGTCGTTTACCAACATACACCGTCACGCCCAAAGATTTATCACGATTGCGCTCAACGTTTTCCAGCTTCCCCAGACGAGCAGAAACAGAAATTCCGCTGCCCTCCGATGCTTCAGCAGCAGCATCAGTAGCGCCGATTTTCTTGGCATGCGCTAGCGCGCTATCTACCAAGTTTTCAAAAGTAGCTCGGGAATAAGAGAAGCCGTTGAGTGGCTTGTTTTCGGCAGGTTTAGATGTCATGCCACGATCATAGCGGTTGCTTGGCTTTTGTGAGATGCCAGCCTGCGTAGATCTCTGTTTCAGCTAATGAGGCTTAGCATCTTGGAGTAAGCAAAATCAACGAAACACTAACCCAAAGTCTCAATCGTGTGGTGCATGTTGGTGTAGATACACAACTCGCCAGCGATCTCTAAAGATTTTTTAACGATCTCAGGCGCCGAAAGGCTGGTGTTATCCAGCAAAGCCTTTGCGCTTGCCTGCGCATATGCGCCACCTGAGCCAATCGCGATAATGCCGTGCTCCGGTTCAAGCACATCGCCATTGCCAGT
>JAYVJQ010000256.1:0-6892 GCA_043769055.1 Allobrachymonas sp. | reverse complement strand
CTATGTTTCTAAGAGAAAAGAGCAGGGTAGCCGGCATAGAGTCTATCAAGTATGCTATCAAAATAGTAGTAATGATGAGATTGACCATTCACAACTTTGGGCAAACCTGTCACAATCATCTTAGTTTCCAAGGCCCTTCCATGCCATGAAGCATCCGCCAATCGGTTCAGCCGTGTCGCGGAAGGTTTATCAACCAACTAATGTTCTCCCAAGGAGAGCGGAGGCAGCAACACAATGTCAGCATCGGTTTACCAAGCCTACGGTAGCAACAGCTATCTCTTCGGCGGCAACGCGCCCTATGTCGAAGAACTCTACGAAAATTATTTAGCCAACCCTGGCGCAGTGCCCGACAACTGGCGCGCTTATTTTGATGCTTTGCAGCACGTGCCCGCATCAGATGGGTCAGCTTCTAAAGACGTGGCCCACATGCCCGTCATCAACGCATTCACCGAATTGGCAAAGCTTGGCTCAACGCGCACCGTTCATGCCAGCGCCGATTCCGACATGGGCAAAAAGCGCACCGCAGCGCAGCAGTTGATTGCAGCGTATCGCAACGTCGGCGCGCGCTGGGCTGATTTAGACCCCTTAAAGCGCACCGAGCGCGACAACATTCCCGATCTGGATCCCGCTTTCTACGGCTTTACCGATGCCGATATGGAAACCGTGTTCAACACCTCCAACACCTACTTTGGCAAAGAGCAAATGAGCCTTCGCGAGCTGCTCAATGCACTGCGCGAGACGTATTGCGGCACGATTGGCGCCGAATACATGTATGCCACGAGCCAAGATGAGAAGCGCTGGTGGCAGCAGAAGATGGAAAGCGTGCGCGCCAAGCCAGCTTTCAACGCCGCGCAGAAAAAAGCCATTTTAGAAAACCTCACCGCCGCTGAAGGCCTTGAGCGTTTTCTGCACACCAAATACGTAGGCCAAAAGCGCTTCTCACTCGAAGGCGGCGAGAGCTTCATTGCCTCGATGGATGAGCTGGTGCAAAAAGCGGGTGTGGCTGGCGTGCAAGAAATTGTGATTGGCATGGCGCACCGAGGTCGCTTGAACGTGCTCGTTAACACGCTTGGAAAAATGCCCGCGCAACTTTTCGCGGAATTCGACCATACCGCCCCAGAAGATTTGCCGTCGGGTGACGTGAAGTATCACCAAGGTTTTAGCTCGGATGTGACTACCCCTGGCGGCCCGGTGCATTTGACCTTGGCCTTTAACCCATCGCACCTTGAAATTGTGAACCCCGTGGTCGAAGGCAGCGTGCGCGCCCGTATGGATCGCCGTGGCGACAAAGAGGGCGATCAAGTGCTGCCCGTGCTGGTGCATGGCGATGCAGCGTTTGCCGGCCAGGGCGTGGTGATGGAAACTTTGGCGCTCGCGCAAACCCGTGGCTACTACACGGGTGGCACGGTGCATATCGTGATCAACAACCAAATTGGCTTTACCACCTCTGATCCGCGCGATACCCGCTCTACGCTGTATTGCACCGATGTGGTCAAGATGATTGAAGCGCCGGTGCTGCATGTGAACGGCGACGATCCAGAAGCCGTGGTGCTCTGCACACCATGGGCCCTGGAATACCGTCAGCACTTCAACAAAGATGTGGTGATTGACATCATTTGCTTTCGCAAACTCGGCCACAACGAGCAAGACACTCCCGCGCTCACCCAGCCGCTGATGTACAAAAAAATTGCTCAGCACCCCGGCACGCGCAAGCTCTACGCCGACAAGCTCGCCACGCAAGGCATGGGCGAGACGCTGGGCGATGATCTTTTTAAAGCCTACCGCGCCGCGATGGATGCCGGCAAGCATACCGAAGACATCACGATCAGCAACTTCAAGAGCAAGTATGCGGTGGATTGGTCTCCGTTTTTGGGCAAGAAGTGGACGGACGCTGGCGACACTGCGATTCCACTGGCCGAATGGAAGCGCATTGGCGAAAAACTCACCACCATCCCCGCCACCATCACGCCGCATATGCTGGTGAAAAAAGTCTATGACGATCGCGCAGCCATGGGGCGCGGCGAAGTCAATGTTGACTGGGGCATGGGCGAGCACATGGCCTTTGCATCGCTCGTTGCATCGGGCTATCCGGTTCGTTTGAGTGGCGAAGATTGCGGGCGCGGCACTTTCACGCACCGTCATTCGGTGATTCACGATCAGAACCGCGAGAAATACGACGAAGGTACCTATATTCCATTGCAAAACGTTGCTGATGGTCAAGCGCCTTTTGTGGTGATTGATTCGCTGCTGTCCGAAGAGGCCGTACTCGCGTTTGAATACGGCTATGCATCGAACGAACCTAATACGCTTGTGATTTGGGAAGCACAATTCGGCGATTTCGCCAACGGCGCGCAGGTGGTGATTGACCAGTTCATTGCCTCGGGCGAAGTCAAATGGGGTCGTGTCAACGGCATCACGCTCATGCTGCCTCATGGCTACGAAGGCCAAGGCCCTGAGCACAGCTCGGCTCGCCTTGAGCGCTTCATGCAATTGGCGGCAGACACCAACATGCAAATCGTGCAGCCCACCACAGCCAGCCAGATTTTTCATGTGCTGCGCCGCCAGATGGTGCGCGATCTGCGCAAGCCGCTGATCATCATGACGCCGAAATCTTTGCTGCGCAATAAAGATGCAACTTCGCCGCTCAGCGAGTTCACCAAAGGCGGCTTCCAAACGGTGATTCCTGAGCAAAAAGCAATTGATGCGAAAAAGGTCAAGCGCGTGATTGCCTGCTCAGGCAAGGTGTATTACGACCTCGTGAAAAAGCGCGAAGAAAAAGGCCACGACGACGTGGCGATTCTGCGCGTCGAGCAGCTCTATCCCTTCCCGCACAAAGCCTTCGCCACGGAACTCAAAAAGTATCCGAACTTGGTGGATTTGGTGTGGTGCCAAGACGAGCCACAAAACCAAGGCGCATGGTTCTTCGTGCAGCACTACATTCACGAAAACATGGCAGATGGCCAAAAGCTCGGCTACTCCGGCCGCGCAGCTTCGGCTTCTCCCGCCGCTGGCTACGCACATCTGCACCAAGAGCAACAAAAAGCGCTGGTTGACGGCGCGTTTGCAAAGCTAAAGGGTTTTGTGTTGACGAAATAATCCCATCCAAATACAGGAACACAGAAAACACAGAAATTGCGCAGAAAACACAGAAACTTTTTGGTTTCTTTTTCTGCGTCTTCTGTGTTCTTTCTGTGAATTCTGCGTTACGAATTAATCTTAAGCGAGTTAAAAAATGGCAATCGTAGAAGTCAAAGTCCCGCAACTGTCTGAATCTGTGGCCGAGGCCACTTTGTTGCAATGGAAAAAGAAGCCCGGCGAAGCTGTGGCGCAAGATGAAATCTTGATCGAGATCGAGACCGACAAAGTCGTGCTCGAAGTACCCGCTCCCAGCGCAGGTGTGATGGCAGAAATTTTGGTGGCCGATGGTGGCACAGTGCTCACCGAGCAAGTGATTGCGCGCATTGACAGTGCAGGCAAAGCCAGCGCTACTGCTGCACCAGCCGCTGCCGCAGCGCCTGCTCCCGCAGCCACCTCCGTTCGCCCTGAGCCTGTCGAAGGGCAATCGAAAGCTGGCATCGCCATGCCAGCCGCCGCAAAGCTCATGGCTGATAACAGCTTGGTATCCGGCTCAGTAGCAGGCTCAGGCAAAGATGGCCGCGTGACCAAAGGCGATGTACTCGCCGCTGTGCAAAGCGGCGCTTCAAATACAGGCGCTATTAATTCAGGAGCATCCAGCGCAGGTTCTATGCCGGCTAAAGCCCTAAATGATGTAAAAATTCCCACAGGCGTGCCCACCACAGCACTCGCGCAAGTCGCAGCGCCTGCAAGCAGCTTGGCCGCGCAACTTGAAGGCCGTCCCGAGCAGCGCGTGCCCATGAGCCGCCTGCGCGCGCGCGTGGCTGAGCGTTTGCTGCAATCGCAATCGAGCAACGCGATTCTCACCACCTTCAACGAAGTCAACATGGCCCCGGTCATGGAAATGCGCAAGCGCTTCCAAGAAAAATTCGAGAAAGAATACGGCACCAAGCTCGGCTTCATGAGCTTCTTCGTCAAAGCCGCCGTGCATGCGCTCAAGAAATTCCCGGTGCTCAATGCGTCGGTTGATGGCAGCGATATCGTCTATCACGGCTATTTTGATGTGGGCATCGCAGTCGGCAGCCCGCGCGGTTTGGTCGTACCCATCCTGCGCAACGCCGATCAAATGAGCTTTGCCGATATTGAGAAAAAGATCGCTGAATTCGGCAAGAAAGCCGCCGAAGGCAAGCTCGGCATGGAAGACATGACCGGTGGCACCTTCTCCATCAGCAATGGTGGCACCTTCGGCTCCATGATGTCCACCCCCATCATCAACCCGCCCCAGAGCGCCATCTTAGGCGTTCACGCCACCAAAGACCGCGCCGTGGTCGAGAACGGTGTCGTCGTCGTGCGCCCCATGAACTATTTCGCCATGAGCTACGACCACCGAATCATCGACGGCCGCGAAGCCGTGCTGGGCTTGGTCGCGATGAAAGAAGCGCTGGAAGATCCAGCGCGGTTGTTGTTTGATATTTAAGTAAAAATGAACCAAGTCCGTTATGGTCAAGAAGTTGCCACTGAAACACCAGCGGGTGGAATCAGTGGCATCCTCTGCAAATCGATTGTTGATGGACGCATCACATTTTTCTTGAGAGTCACAGCCTCCGATGGTGAAACGCAAGACTATGACCTTCGGCATAACGACTTAAGTATCACCATTGCGCAGAATGAGTTGGCCTCGTTTTATCGGTTAGAAAACGGGCGGCAAATTTTGGATCACTCATCGAGTGTTTTGGGATTGGCTAAACTTGATGCTGGTGCCGAGTTGCTTCAAAAGGAGAGTCCGTGATGCAAGCAAATCAACTTTACGACCAAGATACTGCTGCGTGGGCTGCTGCAAACGCAGACCTATTACGTCAACGTCGCTTTGGTGAATTGGATGTTACGCATTTGATCGAGGAGTTAGAAGACATGGGCAAAAGCGAACGCCGTGCTTTGGAAAGTCATTTGTCAGTGCTGCTGATGCATCTTCTCAAGTGGGAGCATCAAGCTTCAATGCGTAGCACGAGTTGGCAGCTTTCTATCGAGAACGCGAAACAAAGCATCTTTGACGGACTTGAAGATAGCCCTAGCCTCAAGCCCAAACTCCGAGACGAGACTTTCGTTGCAAAAGCTTATTCAAAAGCTCGACGCAATGCAGCTATCGAAACGGGGCTGGAACTGAGTATTTTTCCGGAGCAGTGTCCTGTGCATTATTTGAAAGAAATTGAATGAGTAAACAATTCGACGTGATCGTCATCGGTGGTGGCCCTGGGGGCTACATTGCGGCTATTCGGGCTGCGCAATTGGGGTTCAATACGGCCTGTATTGATGAGTGGAAAAACAGCAAGGGCGGGCCAGCGCCGGGGGGCACTTGTACCAATGTGGGGTGCATTCCATCGAAGGCGTTGCTGCAAAGCTCGGAGCATTTTGAGCAGGCGGGGCATCACTTTGCGGATCATGGGATTGGGTTGAAAGACCTGACGATTGATATCGCCAAGATGCTGGAGCGCAAAGATACTGTCGTGAAGCAAAACAACGATGGTATTTTGTATTTGTTCAAGAAGAACAAAGTGACGTTTTTCCATAGGCGAGGTTCGTTTGTGGCGGCCAAAGATGGCATGTATGACATCAACGTCGCAGGTTCGAATAGCGAAGTGATCTCTGGCAAGCACATCATCGTGGCTACGGGCTCGAATGCGCGGGCGCTGCCGGGTGCGCCGTTTGATGAAGAAAATATTCTCTCCAACGATGGCGCACTTCGCATTGGCGCTGTGCCGAAGAAGCTGGGCGTGATTGGTGCGGGCGTGATCGGGCTGGAGATGGGCTCAGTGTGGCGGCGCTTGGGCTCGGATGTGACCGTGCTCGAAGGCTTGCCTACTTTCCTCGGCGCTGTCGATGAGCAGATCGCCAAGGAAGCCAAGAAGGCGTTTGACAAGCAGGGCCTGAAATTTGACATGGGCGTGAAAATTGGCGAGGTTAAGAGCAGTAAAAAAGGTGTGTCGGTGGCCTACACCAATGCAAAAGGCGAAGCGCAAACGCTGGATGTGGATAAGCTGATCATCTCGATTGGCCGCACGGCGAACACGATTGGCCTGAATACCGAAGCGGTGGGCTTGAAGCTCGATGAGCGCGGCATGGTGATCGTAGATGATGATTGCAAAACCAATTTGCCTCATGTGTGGGCGGTGGGCGATGTAGTGCGCGGGCCGATGCTGGCGCATAAGGCCGAGGAAGAGGGCGTGGCCGTGGCTGAGCGCATTGCGGGGCAGCATGGGCATGTGAACTTCAACACCGTGCCTTGGGTGATCTACACCTCGCCAGAGATTGCATGGGTGGGCCAAACCGAGCAACAGCTCAAAGCCGCTGGCCGTGCTTACAAGTCTGGCACTTTCCCCTTCATGGCCAATGGCCGCGCGCGGGCTTTGGGCGATACCACGGGTATGGTGAAGATGCTGGCCGATGCTGCCACAGATGAAATCTTGGGCGTACATATCGTCGGGCCATTCGCCTCTGAGCTGATCGCTGAATGCGTGGTGGCAATGGAATTCCGAGCATCCGCCGAAGACATCGCCCGCATCTGCCATGCGCATCCATCGCTGTCTGAAGCGACTAAAGAGGCTGCATTGGCGGTTGATAAGCGGACTTTGAATTTCTAAAAAAAGAGGAACACAGAAAACACAGAAATTACACAGAATTCGCAGAAATCTCTTTGGATTTTTTCTGTGTCTTCTGTGGGCTTTCTGTGAATTCTGTGTTGTTGTCTGAATGTCTTCATCCAGCGTCATTCAAGCCTACGAAGCCGAACTGAAAACACGCGGGTACACCAGTGACCCGG
>JAYVJQ010000255.1:0-3926 GCA_043769055.1 Allobrachymonas sp. | reverse complement strand
ATGCACAACTTTCAGACTGGCAGGTCAAAAAAGAGAGCATCCTATCCTTCTTGAGCCTACCTTTTCAAAGGTCGCGCACTTCGTACTTGAATCCGCCGCTTGAAAAAAGTTATTTTGATGGGAGTTTTTGCGTGAAGCTCAAAAATGCACTGGCGCATTCTTCTGCGCGCATTTGAAGAGTCAGGTGGCCGCAATTGAGTTCGACATAGGTGCCCTGCGTAATTTCTGCCACGGTGCGCTGATCGCGCGGCCACACGACGCCATCGTGTGCACCACTGAGCACAAGGATTGGCACAGTTTTCTTGCGTACTTCATCAAAGGCTTGGCGCACGGCGTGACCGTCTAAAGGGCGCAGTTTGCGAATGTTGTGCGGTGCAATGCTGTTCATGGAACGCAGGAAATGCTCAGCCACCTGCGCGCGTTCAACACCATTGCTAGCCCCCACTTCCCTTGCAAAGCGCTTAGCTAAAAAGCGGCGGCCCTGCTCAAACCCGGCAAACAAGGCTCTGAGGATCGTTTTGTGTTGCTTGACGTGACTTTGCTTGAGCATGGGCGATGAGGCCAAGCTCAGGCTTTGCAGGCAATTGGGCATGGCCGCATGCAAGGCAGCGCCCAGCGGCCCGCCGCTGCTGTGCCCCACCCAATGGCAGCGCTGAATGCCGAGGCTCATGAGCAGGCTGTGTGCGTAAGCCACTAATTCGTCAAGCTGGGCGGTATAGGGCAGGTGCTGATTGAGCCCCACCGCAGGCGGATCAACCAGCACCACGCGATGCGTTTGTGCAAGGATCTGCGCAAAACGCATCAAACTCTCGCCATCGAGCGCCTGAGCCGGCCAGCAGATGACCCAATCGCCTTGCGTGCCCAAAAGTTGTGCATGAAAGCTACCAAACGAAGTAGATATTAGTACTTTTTTCATTGTAGAAACAAAAAACCAGAGGCGGAATGTACCACAAGGCTGGTAAGCGTACCGATTCACTATGTTTTTAATAGCGCTCTGTGCATATTCTATGCCGGGTAGAGGCGGTTTTTGTTTGAAAAAAGCGACTTAAGCCGCGATGACTTCTGTTGCGGGCTGCTGGGTCAATCTCGATTGAATGAAGCGCTCAAAGGCGCGAGCGCAGCGCTCGGGCTGAGCCAGCAAGCTCATATGCCCGCAGGGCAGATCGACAAACTGGGCTTGGGTGATCTCGGCCACGGTGCGCTGATCGCGCGGGAGCACCACCAAATCATGCCGACCGCAAAGCACCAGCATCGGCGGTGGGCTGACGCGAAGCCTGTCAAAAACACCACGAACAACCGTGCTAACGAGCGGGCGCATGCCTCGTATAGTTGCATGTGGCGTGCGTTCAAACAAATGCCGTAAATAGTCGCTAACAAGTTTCTTTTCTTTTTCATCGGCATGCCCCACTTGTTGCACACCACGCGAGACCAGCACACGCCGGCCCCAGCTGTAGCCTGCAAGTAGTTTTTTAGAGGCTGCCGCCGTGAGCTTAAACCGCCCTTGACCCAGCATCGGGGCAGAAGCCAGGGTGAGGCTTTGAATGCGCGAAGGCGAGACCACACGCAAGCCCGCTCCCACAACGCCGCCCGCGCTGTGGCCGATCCAGTGGCATTGCTCAATCGCAAAGTGCGCAAGCACATGCTGCGCAAAATACAGCATGCGATTGAAATCATCTTTATAAGGCAGATGCTGATTGGCTCCCATGGCGGGCGGATCACACAAGACGACGCGGTGATTGCGGGCCAGCAGTTGGGCAAATTTCAGCAGACTCAGGTGATCAGTCAGCTGAGCGGGCCAGCACACCACCCATGAGCCATGCTCACCCAAATGGTGCACATTGAAATTTCCCTGATCTGTGGCAATCGTAATTGTTTTCAAAAAGCATGCGTTTGGAGTTTGAGCTGCCCAAAATGGCTGATCCAAATCACATTGCTTTTTTAACGTCTGCTTACGGCTGTGTCAATCAGATAAGTACCGAGTCTAACGCCGAGCCGATGGCAAGCGAATATTCGCAGCAAGGCCACCGGTTGATGAGTTGTGCAGACTAAAGCTGCCGCCTAGGCGTTGAATGGTCTTCTCCACAATTGCCAAGCCAAGACCTGCGCCCGTAGCTGCTGTGCGGGCAATATCGCCACGGAAGAAGGGCTTGGTCATGTGCTTCAAGGTGTCTTCTTTCACACCCGGGCCATGGTCGCGCACCTTGAGCAGCACCCAGCCATCGCGCTCGCGGGCGGCAATGTCGAGCTGGGTGATGCCAGTGATGGCGCTCTTGCCGTATTTGCGGGCGTTTTCCACCAAATTGGCCATCACGCGGGTGAGTTCCACCTCATCGCCCATGACGTGAAAGTCAGCGGGCAGATCGAGCTTGACTTTCAAATCATCCGTTTGCTGCACAGCGAGCACGCAGGCTTCGATCACGTCATTGAGTGCCACGGGGCGCAGATGCTGCTGATCGGTGGGGCGGGCGTAGTCGAGGAATTTATCAATGATGGCGTCCAGCTGCTCCAAATCGGCCACCATGTGGTTGCGGGCGGCATCGTCAGCCACGCTCATTTCGGTTTCTAGGCGCAGGCGAGCCAAAGGCGTACGCAAATCATGCGAGATGCCAGCGAGCATGACGGCACGGTCTTGCTCGATTTTGGCTAGCTGCTCAGCCATGCGATTAAAACCTGCATTGACCTCGCGGATTTCGCTGGTGACGGCATCTTCATTCAAGCGGCTGGCATCAAAATCGCCATCTTTGACGCGGCCAGCGGCAAACGAAAGGGCTTTGAGCGGCTTGTTGATCAGCCGCGCAATCACCGCAGCGCCAGCCAGCGAGAGCAGGGCGGCGATGGTCAGCCAAATCAACCAAGCGCGGCCGGGAACGGGTGCCAAGCGTGTCAGATCGGTTTGCAGCCAGAAAGCGCCGTTTTCTGGGCCATTGTCCACCGAGAAGCCGACCCACAAACCTTCTTCGCCATTGACCTTACGCGCCAAAGTGGCGCGCTCGCCCAAGCGCACGCGCAGATCCACCAGCACACGCTGCATTTGCGTGTCGCCTGCGAAGGTTTCTACTTTGTCGGTCAGCAAGCGCGGCTGCACTTTGACGCCTTCTAGCTCGGCCAATTGCTTGATCAGCGAGACGCGTGCAATCGCGTCCGAGTGCACCATGGCCGCGCGCGAGAGATTGACGATGGAGGCGATTTGCTGCGCGGTTTGCGCAGCGCGAGGCTCGGATTCGAGCACGCGAAAAGTTTGCAGCCAAGCCACCACCGAGCCCACCAGTAGCAGCGCCAGCAGAAAAAAGGTGCGCCAAAACAGGCTGAAACGCACTTTGGAGATCGCGCCGGTGGGGCGCACATCCAGTGGGGCAGGCATGGTCTCTAGCGCTGCCGGACCAGTGGGCATAGGCGAGCCCGCCATGCCCGAGGGCATTTGCGATGCGCCTTGCGAAGACGTGGCAAAGCCATTGGGCACTGCGCTGCCTCCAATGACGTGATGACCTGCGGGATTCATAAAATTCTCTTGAAGCTTCGTTCAGTGTAAGCGTAGAAGAGCCGCGCAAACCAGCGGGTTTGTGCGGCTCTTCCTGATGAACGGTGCAACTGTTGTGTCCTGAGATCAACCTTTACCATCCGGCACAAACACATAGCCCACGCCCCACACGGTTTGAATGTAGCGCGGCTGGGCCACGTCGTTCTCGATCATCTTGCGCAGGCGCGAGATTTGCACATCCAAGCTGCGGTCAAACGGCTCAAACTCGCGGCCTCGGGCCAACTGCGCCAACTTCTCGCGCGAGAGCGGCTGGCGCGGGTGGCGCACCAACGCTTTAAGCATGGCAAATTCACCCGTGGTGAGCGCAATTTCCTCGCCGCTTTTCATCAGTGTCCTTTGGCCCAGATCAAAATCAAACGGGCCAAAATTCACGGTCTCGCTCTCGGCA